>NZ_JBSFGJ010000754.1:0-2689 GCF_053596515.1 Nonomuraea sp. NPDC001684 | reverse complement strand
GTCCCCGCCGGTACGCGTGCGCGGCACGGGCGTCTTCCCGTCGGTGCCCGTACGGCCGCGCGGCACGGGCGTCTTGCCCTCTGTGCCGGCCCGGCCGCGGGGCGCGGGCACCTCGGCCGTCGTGCCGTTCGCCCGGCTTCGTGCGCTCTCGCCCCTGGACGCCTCCTCGGCGGCCACGGACGCGTCGCCGTCGGGCCCGTTGGTGGCCTTGGCCAGCCGGGAGAGCCGGTCGGCCAGCAACGCCGCGGTGGGCCGCTTGCCGGGCTCCCGGTTGAGCGCCGCCCGCACCAGCGGCAGCAGCGCCACCGGCACGCCCTTGAGGTCGGCCTGCCCGTTCAGCACCGCGTACATCTGCGCCTCGGCCGTGCCGCGCCCGAACGTGGGCCGCCCGGTCGCCGCGAACGCCACCGTCGCGGCCCAGGCGTGCACGTCGGCGGGCGAGTCCACCTGCTCGTCGGCGAAGATCTCCGGCGCGGTGTAGCCGGGCGTGCCGAGGAACGTGCCCGTCATGGTGAGCCGGGTCGCGTCGAGCACCTGCGCGATGCCGAAGTCGATGAGGACCGGCCCCTCGGTGCCCATGATGATGTTGCCCGGCTTCAGGTCGCGGTGCACGACCCCGGCCGCGTGGATGATGGCCAGCGCCGCGGCGATGCCCTGCGCCATGTGCACGAGCTGGCCCAGGTCGAGCGGCCCGCTCTGGCGTACGCGCTCCAGCAGCGTGACGCCCTCGATGTGCTCCATGACCAGGTAGGGCCGGGCACAGCTCAGGTCGGCGTCGAGCACCTTGGCCACGTAGGGGCTCTCGACCCTGCGCAGCGCGCGCACCTCGCGCTCCAGCCTGACCCGGGACATCTCGTCCTCGGCCAGGTCGTGGAGGACCTTGAGTGCGACCTGCTCGCCACGGCGGGTGGTGGCGAGGTAGACCTCGCCCATGCCGCCTCGGCCGAGCCGCTCGACCAGGCTGTACGGCCCGACCTTGCCGAGCTTGCTCACCGTCCCTCCCCGCCCGGCGCGCCCATAAGGGACACAACCCTAGCGCTGGGACGACAGTTGACGCCCGCGGCGCGCCGGAGCCGTTGAACCTTTATCGGGGTGAACGGTCGGAGAGCATGCTGTCGAGCTCGGCCGTGGGTTCCTCGGCCAGGGGCTTGCGGCCCTTCCTGCGCCAGTTGACGTGACCGCGGCTCTCCAGCCAGAGCAGCAGACGGTCGGCGCCGAACAGCACCGCGGCCGAGAAGACAAGGGCGACGACAATTTCCATGACACCCAGTCAACCGAGGCCGCGGGCCGCCGGTCAGCCCGACACGCCGACTAACCGCAAGCCGGTCCGGGCACCACAGTGCCTTCTGACGTGCGCAGATGCCCTTCTCCCGTGTAGATCCACTTGGTGGAGGTCAGCTCCGGCAGGCCCATCGGGCCACGCGCGTGCAGCTTCTGCGTGGAGATGCCGATCTCCGCGCCGAACCCGAACTCGCCGCCGTCGGTGAACCTGGTCGAGGCGTTCACCGCCACGGCCGCGGAGTCCACGAGCGAGACGAAGCGGCGGGCGGCCGGCTGCGACCGGGTGACGATCGCGTCGGTGTGCCCGGAGCCGTAGCGCCGGATGTGGGCCACGGCCTCCTCAAGCGAGCCGACGACGGCGGCGGCGATGTCGAGCGACAGGTATTCGGTGGCGAAGTCGTCGTCGGTGACCGGCACGACCTCGCCGTAACCGGCGATGCGCTCATCGCCGTGGACGGTCACCCCCGCCTCGGCCAGCGCCCGCAGCGCCCTCGGCACGAACGCGTCGGCGACCTCCTCGTGGACGAGGAACGTCTCGGCCGCGTTGCACACCGACGGCCGCTGCGCCTTGGAGTTGACCAGGATCTGCACGGCCAGGTCGAGATCGGCCTCCGCGTCGACGTAGACGTGGCAGTTGCCGACGCCGGTCTCGATCACCGGGACCGTGGACTCCTCGACCACCGAGTTGATCAGCGCCGCCCCGCCGCGCGGGATCAGCACGTCGACCAGCCCGCGGGCGCGCATCAGCTCCTTGACCGACTCCCGCGTCGTACCGGGCACCAGCTGCACCGCCCCGGCGGGCACCTGCGTGCCCGCGAGCGCGTCCTGCATGATCCGCACCAGCGCCGTGTTGGAGGAGTAGGCGCTCGACGAGCCTCTGAGCAGCACCGCGTTGCCGCTCTTGAGGCAGAGCGCGGCGGCGTCGACCGTGACGTTGGGACGCCCCTCGTAGATGATGCCGATCACGCCCAGCGGCACCCTGAGCTGCCGCAGCTCCAGCCCGTTGGGCAGCGTGCTGCCCCGGACGACCTCGCCGACCGGGTCGGGCAGGTCGGCCACCTCCCGCACGGCCTCGGCGATGGCCTCGATCCTGGCCTCGTCGAGCCGCAACCGGTCGATCATCGCCTCGGACGTGCCCTGGGCCCGCGCCCGCTCGACGTCTTCGGCGTTGGCCTCGACGATCTCGGCCGCGTGCGCGACCAGGGCGTCGGCGATCACCCGCAACGCCCGGTCCTTGGGCGCCCGCGGCAGCGGGGCCAGCTCGGCGGCGGCCTCTCGTGCCGCGCGGGCGACCTTCAGGAACTCCTCGGACATCGCGTGCTCCTCACTGGTGACGGGCTTCCAGTATGACGATGTCGTCGCGGTGGATCAGCTCGCGTTCATATTCCGGACCGAGATATCGGAACAT
>NZ_JBSFGJ010000753.1:0-2692 GCF_053596515.1 Nonomuraea sp. NPDC001684 | reverse complement strand
CCGGCGGCAGCTTGCCGCCCAGGTTCCCCAGCACTCCCCCGGCCTTGGGCGCGCCGCCCTCGCCGTCGGGCGACGGGGACGCCGACTTCTCCAGGCCCGCCTTGCGCGGGTCGCCGCTGACGCGCCGCCCCTTCTTGGCCTTCTTCTGGGCCTTGGACGCCTTCCCGCGCCCCCCGGGCATGCCCGGCAGCCCCATGCCCCCGGCCACCCGCTTCATCATCTTCTGCGCCTCGAAGAAGCGCGTGACGAGGTTGCTCACGGCGCTGACCGTGACGCCGGAGCCGGCGGCGATGCGGGCGCGGCGGGAGCCGTTGATGATCTTCGGGTCCTGGCGCTCGCCGGGCGTCATCGAGCGGATGATGGCGGCGATGCGGTCGAGGTCGCGGTCGTCGATGGAGTTGAGCTGGTCGCGCATCTGCCCCATGCCGGGCATCATGCCGAGCAGGTTCTTGATGGGGCCCATCTTCTGGACCATCATCATCTGCTCGAGGAAGTCGTCGAGCGTGAAGTTCTCGCCCGAGGTGAGCTTGCCCGCCATCTTGGCGGCCTGCTCCTCGTCGAACGTCTTCTGCGCCTGCTCGATCAGGGTGAGGATGTCACCCATGTCGAGGATGCGGGAGGCCATCCGGTCGGGGTGGAAGGCGTCGAAGTCTTCCAGCTTCTCGCCGGTGGAGGCGAACATGATCGGGCGGCCGGTGATGTGCCGCACCGACAGCGCGGCGCCGCCGCGGGCGTCGCCGTCGAGCTTGGTCAGCACGACGCCGTCGAAGCCGACGCCGTCCATGAACGCCTGGGCCGTGGTGACGGCGTCCTGGCCGATCATGGCGTCGACCACGAACAGGACCTCGTCGGGGCGGACCGCGTCGCGGATGTCGGCGGCCTGCTTCATCATCTCCTGGTCGATGCCCAGGCGACCGGCGGTGTCGATGATGACGATGTCGTGGTTGAGCCGCCGGGCCTCGTCGATCGAGCGGCGGGCGACGTCGACCGGGTCGCCGACGCCGCTGCCCGGCTCGGGCGCGAAGACGGCGACCTGGGCGCGCTCGCCCACGACCTGGAGCTGCTGCACGGCGTTGGGCCGCTGGAGGTCGGCGGCGACCAGCAGGGGCGCGTGGCCCTGATCGCGCAGCCACCGGGCCAGCTTGCCGGCCAGGGTGGTCTTGCCGGCGCCCTGGAGACCCGCGAGCATGACGACGGTCGGCGCGGTCTTGGCGAAGCGGAGCCTGCGGGTCTCGCCGCCGAGGATCTCAATCAGCTCGTCATTGACGATCTTGACGACCTGCTGCGCCGGGTTGAGCGCCTGGGAGACCTCGGCGCCGCGGGCGCGCTCCTTGACCTGGGCGACGAACGCCTTGACCACCGGGAGCGCGACATCGGCCTCGAGCAGGGCGATGCGGATCTCGCGGGTGGTGGCGTCGATGTCGGCGTCGGACAGCCGACCCTTGGATCGGAGGGAGGAGAAGACCGATGTCAGCCGGTCGGAAAGCGTCTCGAACACGTGGTTGGCCAGTCCTCGAAGCGAATGTACGTCTAAGACTTCAGCCTATCCGCTCTCCTAGCCGCTCCAGCCTGGCACGGCCATCCGGACGGTCAACGCGTGCTCGACGAGGTTGATCAGAGCGCTTTTGACCGAGTCCTTCTGGCGGGCGTCGAGACGCACCAGCGGGATGTGGGGGGCCAGCGTGAGGGCGTCGCGGACCTCGGCGTCGCTGTGGGCGTACGTGCCGTCCCAGCCGTTGATCCCCACGATGAAGGGGAGTTGCGCCTCCTCGAAATAGTCGATCGCGGGGAAGCTGTCGGCCAGGCGGCGGGTGTCCACCAGCACGACCGCGCCGATCGCGCCGCGCACCAGGTCGTCCCACATGAACCAGAACCGGTGCTGTCCGGGCGTGCCGAACAGGTAAAGGATCAGGTCGCGGTCGAGCGAGACGCGGCCGAAGTCCATCGCGACGGTCGTGGTCGACTTCAGCGGCGTCATGCCCAGGTCGTCGATGCCCGCGGAGGCGTCCGTCATGACGGCCTCCGTCGTGAGCGGCATGATCTCCGAGACCGCGCCGACGAACGTCGTCTTGCCCACGCCGAAGCCGCCGGCCACCACGATCTTCGTCGAGGTCAGACCGGGGCTAGAGCCTGCGAAGTCCACTGAGCACCCTTTCCAGCAGGTTGACGTCCGGCCTACCCGCATCCAGCTGCGGCTGATGCACCCGTACCAGGCCCTCGGCCGCCATGTCAGCGATCAGAACACGCACCACGCCGAGCGGGATCCGCAGCAGCGCCGACACCTCGGCGACCGACCGAACCTGACGGCAGAGCTGGCTGATCGCCTTGTACTCGGGGGTGATGTGGGAGAACTCCCGGTGTTCGGCCGTAGCCGACGAGACCAGGGCCTCCATGGCCAGCTTGACCTTGGGCGCGGTACGCCCGCCCGTCACCGCGTACGGGCGCACCGGCGAGGCCGGGTCCGAGCTGACCGGCGGCTGGGGCTCCCAACCACCGCTGTTCCAGGAATCCGTCACCTACATCACCTGGTCTGGCTGGCGCGCAGCTCCGCGCGCACCGCCGGGGTCAGCACCTGACCGGCGCGATCCACCATCAAGGTCATCTGGTACGCCACCAGTCCCATGTCGCAGTCGGGAGCCGCCAGGACCGCCAGGCACGAGCCGTCGCTGATCGACATGATCAGCATCAGGCC
>NZ_JBSFGJ010000752.1:0-2718 GCF_053596515.1 Nonomuraea sp. NPDC001684 | reverse complement strand
CGCCATCCCGAGCTCGACGTCCGCCGGTTCTTCGCCGACCGGTTCGCGCGAGAACGCGTGGTGTTCGAGCGCGCGGTGCGGCGGGGTGAGCTGAGAGGCCGCGCTCACGTCCGCGCCCGTCACGGTCGAGGCGACGTACACCACCCCGATGCAGCACCACAACCCGATGGAGCTGCCGGCGACCGTCGCCGCCTGGGACGGCGACCGGCTCACCGTTCACGAGTCCACCCAGAACATCGCCGGCACCCAGGAAGGGCTGATGACGGTGTTCCGGCTGCCCCGCGAGAAGGTACGCGTCATCTCCCCGTACGTGGGCGGCGGGTTCGGCGCCAAGGGCACGTCCGCGGTGCCGCGCATCGCCCTGGCCGCGGCGCTCGCCCGGCACGTCGGACACCCGGTCAGGCTGGTGCTGACCAGGGCCGAGTCCTACACCAGCAACGGTCACCGCGCCGCGTCCCACCAGGTGGTGCGCGTCGGCGCCACCCGCGACGGGCGGCTGACCGCGATCGACCACACCCTCACCCAGCAGGTGGCCGGCACCGAGGGGCGGTTCGTCACCAGCGCCCGGATCACCCGGATCCTGTACGCCTGCCCGAACGTGCGCACCACCCAGCGGGCCGTCGCCCTGGACCTGGCCAACGCCGCCTACATTCGGGCGCCGGACACCGTCACCAGCCACGCCCTGGAGTCGGCCCTGGACGAGCTGAGCTACGCGCTCGGCCTGGACCCGGTCACGCTCAGGATCCGCAACTGGTCGGCGACCAACCAGCAGAGCGGCGTCCGGCACGGCAGCAACCACCTGCGCACCTGCTACGAGCGGGGCGCCGAGCGCTTCGGCTGGTGGCGCCGCGCCCCGCGTCCCGGCTCCATGCGTGACGGCGACTGGCTGCTCGGCTGGGGCATGGCCACCGTGGCCCACACCGCGGGCGGCCGGGAGATGGCGGGAGCCGAAGTGATCATCGGCGTGGACGGCGCGGCACGGATCCGCTCCGGCACCCACGACATCGGCACCGGCACCTCCACGGTGATGCGGCAGCTCGGCGCCGACGTGCTGGGCCTGCCGATGGCCGAGGTCCGCTTCGACCTCGGCGACTCCGCCTACCCCCAGGCGCCGGCCTCGTCGGCGTCGGCGACCGTGCCCTGTACCGGCGGGGGCGTCGTCCGCGCCGCGACCGCCGCCCGCGACCAGGTGATCGCCCTGGCCGTGGCGGACGAGAGCAGCCCGCTGCACGGCCTGCCGCCCGCCCGCGTCCGCGCCGCCGACGGACATCTGTTCGATCTCGACCGCCCCGCGCGCCGCACCAGCTTCCGGGACGTGCTGCGCCGCCACGGCCGGCCTCTCCGCGTGACCAGCCCGGCGGGCGAGCGGATGGTCCAGGCGGTCTCGACCGGCGCGGTGTTCACCGAGGTCGCCGTCCACCGGCTGCTGGGCCAGGTCCGGGTGCGCCGCGTCGTCGGCGTCTACGACCCCGGCCGGGTACTCAACGAGCGCACCGCGCGCAGCCAGGCCGTCGGCGGCGTGATCTGGGGCATCGGCGTCGCCCTGTCCGAGCACACCCTGACCGACCCCCACCTGGGCCGCATCCTCACCCCGAACCTGTCCGGCTACCTGGTGCCCGTGGCCGCCGACGTGCCCGACCTGGACCTCACGTTCATCGACCGGCCCGACCCGGCCAGCCCGGCGCTCGGCGCCCGCGGCTTCGGCGAGGCTCCCACGACCGGCCTGAGCGCCGCGATCGGCAACGCCGTCCACCACGCCATCGGCCACCGCGTCCGCGACCTGCCGATCACCCAGGACAAGGTTCTCGCCGCCCTTGCCTGACTCCTCGGCGCGGGGTGCGTCACCAGGCCGAATGCCGCGGACCGGGCACGAACGGCCATGCCGGACTCCACCGGCCGCCCATTGGCCAAAGTCAGCCCCACCCGCCGCGCTTGAGGAATAGCCTGGCGCCGGGATCCGCCGGTCGGGCCGTAGGGGGCGATCGCGCAGGCGCGTGATCGATGCGTGGCCCGGCCAGGTGTTCTCCCGACAGGGCGACTGCCTGCCGCGGCACGGCAGCCCCGGCCCGGGTGATCGTGGCCGGCGAGCGTTGCAGGGGGCGACGATGGGGTTGTGGGGGAAGATCGCGAAGACGGGCCGGGTGGCCGAGCCCGCGCCCGCCCGCCAGGAGGGTGCCCCGCCCGCGAAGGCGGCGGAACTCGCCGGATCGGTGCAGATCAGACATGTGGACGCGGGGTCGTGCAACGGCTGCGAGGTGGAGATCGCCTCGGCGTTCGGCCCGGTGTACGACGCCGAACGGTACGGCGCGCGGCTGGTGGCCTCGCCGCGGCACGCCGATGCGCTGCTGGTGACCGGGCCGGTGAGCCGCAACATGGAAGTGGCGCTGCGCCGCACCCATGACGCGGTCCCCGAGCCCCGCCTGGTGATCGCGCTGGGCGACTGCGCGCGCGACTGCGGGGTGTTCGCCGGAGCCTACGGGGTGGCCGGGGCGGTGGCCGACGTGCTGCCGGTGGACGTGGAGGTGCCGGGGTGCCCGCCGGAGCCCGCGGCGATCGTGGCGGCGTTGCGCGGGCTGACGGGCCGATGAACCCGGTCGGCACACTGTACGTGGCGGCGCTGTCCGGCTGCGCGCTGGCCGCGGTGACCGCCCTGCTGGCACCGCCCCGGGCGCGGCGGCACCTAACGGGCTGGTGCACGGCGGCCGCGGGCGCCGCCGC
>NZ_JBSFGJ010000751.1:0-2719 GCF_053596515.1 Nonomuraea sp. NPDC001684 | reverse complement strand
CAGCGCCGGTACGGCGCCGACGTGCTCGCCGGCTCCCTCAAGGGCTGAGGCCCGGCGCCCACCAACCATCCATTCGTCACATCTCTACAGGAGAATCACATGTCAGTGTCGAAGCCGGGCGTCGGCATCGCGGGTCTCGGGCTGATCTCGAAGACGCACGCGGCGGCCTACCAGCGCATGTCCGACGTGGTCGACCTCGTGGCCGGCTGCGACGTCGACCCAGGGGCGGCGTCGGCCTTCACCGCCGAGTTCGGCGCCAAGACCTACACCGGCCTCCAGGACCTGATCGACGACCCGCGGGTCGACGTGGTGGACCTGATCCTCCCCCACCACCTGCACTACGACGCCGCCATGGCGGTGCTGGACGCCGGCAAGCACCTGATCCTGGAGAAGCCCGTCGCGCCGACGTACGAGCAGTCGGTGGCCATCCAGCGCCGGGCGGCCGAGGCCGGCGTGCACTTCATGGTCGCGGAGAACAGCCGGTACATCGCGGCCTACCAGGCCGTGCACCGGCTGCTGAGCGAGGGCGCCATCGGCGAGGTCATCCACGCCAGGACGTACCTGCGCTCCAACGAGAAGGCTCACCTGTCGATGCCCGGCTACTGGCGGACCCAGTACAAGCTCGGCGGCGGCCTGGTCATGGACACCGGCGCGCACTCGTTCTACCTGCTCAAGTGGCTGCTCGGCGAGTTCGAGGAGCTGACCGGCGTCTCCAGGAAGGTGTTCCCGCTCGACAACGAGATCGAGGACACCGCCGAGGTGTACGGCCGCATGCGCAGCGGCGCCCACTTCTCGTGCGGCTTCACCTCCGTGTCGGAGGTCCCCCACAGCGAGCGCCTGGAGCTCTACGGCACCGAAGGGGGCATCCTGGTGGACCAGATGTCCGACCCGGTGGTCAAGCTCTTCCGCGGCCAGCACGACTACCAGGGCGAGGCGGTCGCCGGCGTGCCCTTCGGCCCCGACGCCTGGCACCCCGGCGGCTGGCACTACGAGTCCGTCATCACCGAGGTCACCGACTACGTGCGCGCCCTGGTGGAGGGACGCCCGCCGCTGATCGACTCCGGCGACACCGTGTACGCCATGCGCGTCGTCGAGGCCGCCTACGAGTCCATCCAGTCCGGGAAGACCGTCACCGTCCCGGCCGGCGCGCAGCTCTGATCCGCCCCCACAGCAGAATCTGGACCTCCCCATGAGACTCATGCGCATCGGCGCCGCCGGCGCCGAACGTCCGGTCGTCGCGATCGACGACGAGACCTACATCGACGTGTCCGACGTGGTCGCCGACTTCGACGGCTCCTTCTTCGCCGCCGGCCTGGACGGGCTCGCCGCGACCGTCGCCGACCGGGTGGCCGCCGGCGCGGCCCGCCGCTTCGCCGGTGAACGCGTCGGCGCGCCGATCGCCCGTCCGCACCAGATCCTGTGCGTCGGCCTCAACTACGCCGACCACGCCGCCGAGTCGGGCCAGGAGCCGCCGGCCGAGCCGATCGTGTTCACCAAGGCGCCGAACACGCTGGTCGGGCCCGACGACGACGTGCACATCCCGCGCGGCTCCTCGGCCACCGACTGGGAGGTGGAGCTCGGCGTGGTGATCGGCGCCCGGGCCCACTACCTGGAGAGCGACGAGGAGGCGCGCGCCGCCATCGCGGGGTACGTGCTGGTCAACGACGTCAGCGAGCGCGACTTCCAGCTGCGCCACGGCGGCCAGTGGGTCAAGGGCAAGTCGGCCCCGACGTTCAACCCGTGCGGCCCCTGGCTGGTCACGCCGGACGAGCTGGGCGAGGTGTCCGGCCTGGGCATGTGGCTCGACGTCAACGGGCGGCGCCGTCAGACCGGCTCGACGGCCCACATGTTGTTCGACCCCGTCTTCGTCGTGCGTTACCTGAGCCGGTTCATGGCGCTCGAACCCGGCGACCTGATCAACACCGGCACGCCCGCGGGCGTCGGCATGGGCTTCGACCCGCCCGTCTACCTGCGGCCGGGCGACCGGATGGAGCTCGGCATCGACGGCCTGGGCCGCCAGAGGCAGTCCGTCGTGGCCGCCCCCTGACCGGCCGGCGCGGCCCGCCCTGACCGGTCCGGACGGGCCCCCGGCCGGCAGCCTCACGACGGAGCTGGACTTCCTCGTAGGGCTGTCACAGCGCGGACCTATGCTCGTCGCCATGTCGACATCCGCCACCCCCGCCTCCCTGTCCTACGCCGCCGCCGACGCCCGTCTGAGCGGCGCGTTGTCCGCCGCGTTCGACAGTGAAGGAGAGTCGTCCGACCATGACAGCGTGCTGTTCTTCGACGGCGATCTCGCGGTCGAGGGGGACTTCCTGGACGCCGTCAATGCCTTGCGAAGCGGGGACGACGAGGACGACGTCGAGCTGATCGTGATCACCGGCGATCTGACGGTCAACGGCCCGATCGCGCTCTATGAGGACCAGCCCGGACTCTACGTCGGCGGTCGCACCGAGGCCGAGACCCTGGAGGCCGGCGACTGCGAGATCTACATCCACGACGGCGCCTTCACGCACCTCGTCCACGGCTGTTACAACCACGGCCGGCTACGGACCGGGACCGTCGAGACCCCTTGGGTGATCGACTTCGGACACGCCATGGACGTGCACGCCGTCGGCGGGCGCTGGGTGGACAACTTCGGCGACGCCAAGAAGGCCGACTACACCAAGCCGGGAATCGTCGAGGCGTTCGTGCCCGAGGTCGTCGACGCGGAGGACCG
>NZ_JBSFGJ010000750.1:0-2726 GCF_053596515.1 Nonomuraea sp. NPDC001684 | reverse complement strand
GCCAGCGAGCGCAGCCGGGGTTGTTCCGGCCCGGCGCCGACGAGCAGCAGCACCGCGCCGTCCAGCCGCGGCAGCGCCTCGACCAGCAGGTGGAAGTTCTTGCCCGCCACCAGGCGGCCGACCCCTCCGACGACGAACGTCTCCGGCGGGATGCCCAGGCTCAGCCGGGTCTGGCCCGCGGCGCGCGGATCGTGGCGGAAGGCGGCCAGGTCCACGCCGTTGGGGATGGTGACGACGCGCGAGGGCGGCAGGCCCCAGCCGTGCAGCCGGTCGGCCACGGTGGGCGAGACGGCGACGACGGCGTGCGTCAGCCGGGCGCTCGCCCGGTACAGCGCGCGGACGGGCGCCGTGACCGGCCGTCCCTCGATGTGCCGGGCCCCCGCCGAGTGCTCGGTGCTGACGACGACCGGCACGGCGGCCAGCCGGGCGGCGAGCGGCGCGTAGACGCAGGCGCGGTACAGGTGCGCGTGCACGACCTGGTAGCGGCCGGCGCGCATGAGGGCGGTGAGCCGGGGCAGCGCCCGCAGGTCCCGGTTGCCGCCCATGCCGACGGCGCGCACGGGCGTCCCGGCGGCGCGGATGGCGTCGGCCAGGGCGCCGGGCCTGGTCAGGACGGCGACCTCGCTGGCGCAGTCCATGTGCGGCAGGAGCGTGCGCAGTTGCTGCTCGGCCCCGCCGGCGGCCAGCCCGGTGATGACGTGCAGGACCTTCATCGGGGCCGCCCCCAGCGCAGCCGGTGGCAGGCGGTCTTGGCGAGCAGCCGGGCGGCGGTGTCGCGGTCGCCGACGTAGCGGCGGGGCAGGGCGTGCGTCCCGGCGAGCCGGCCGGGGCGGACGGCGCAGGCGTGCTCGTAGCCGGCCTGCCGGACGGCGGCGACCTCGCGGGCGGTCAGCTCGCCGTAGGGGTAGGCGAAGCCGGTGACGGGGGCGCCGAGCACGTCCTGGAGCAGGAGTTTGCTCGTGGTGAGCTCGTCGGCCAGCTCGCCGGGGGCGGCGGCCGGCAGGTGGGGGTGGCTGTGGGTGTGGGAGCCGACCTCCATGCCTGCGGCGGCCACCCGGCGCAGCGTGCCGGCGTCCATCAGGGGGCGGGGGCTGACGCCGCGGTCCCAGGCGTTGTGGCCGCCGATCCGGCCGGCGACGACGTACACGGTCGCGGTGAAGCCGTATCCGGCCAGCACCGGGACGACGTCGGTGGCGAAGTCGGCGTAGCCGTCGTCGAAGGTGAGCCCGACGAGCCCGCGCCGGTCGCCGGGATGGTTCAGCAGTTCGCGCACCGACACGCCGCGCAGCCCGCGCCGGGCGAGCCAGCGTATGTGCGTGGCGAAGCGCTCGGGGGTGACGACGATGTCGAAGGGGTCCTCGCCGCGCTCGGCGACGGAGTGGTACATCCAGATGAGCGGCAGCGCGCCGGTGCGCGTGCTCATACGCGCTCTCCTTCCCTGACGGTCGTGACGGCCCTCCGCAGCGGCGACAGGCCGAGGCGTTGGAGACCGGCCAGCATGAGGGCGGCGGTCACGGTGATCCCGGCGGCGTTGGCCAGCGCGATGCCGCCCTGCGCCATGCCGGGGACGAGCGCCACGGCCAGCGCCGCGGTGAGGGCCAGCCCGGCGGCCATCGACAGGGCCGGGTACCACAACCCGCGCCACCCTCCGGCGCAGAAGTAGGCCCGGCAGACCACGCCCACGACGGTGTGGCCCAGCAGGCCGATCGCGTAGAGCCGCAGGACGTGCTCGGTGGCGGTGGCGGCGGCGTCGTCGAAGGCGCCGCGGTGCAGCAGCACGCCCACGATCGCGGGCGCGAAGGCGACCAGCAGCGCGGCGGCGGTGACCGTGACGGCCGCCGCCGTCGCCAGGTCGCGGGCCAGCAGCCGCCAGGCCCCGCGGGTGTCGCCCGCGGCGATGCTGCGGGCCAGGTGCGGATAGGTGACGGTGGCCAGCATCAGCGAGACCACCATCGGCACCTGGGCGATCTTCTGGGCGTAGTTGAGATGGGAGATCGCGCCCGCGGGCAGGTCGGCGGCGAGCACGCGCTCGACCAGCACCTGGCCCTGCCGCAGCAGCGCGAAGGCGATGATGGGCAGCAGCGCGGCGACCGGCAGCACCAGGCGCCGGGGCAGCCGCCGGGGCAGGCCGACCCGCCGCAGGTACGCCGGCGCCTGCATGGCCACCATGAGGACGGCGCCGGCGGCGACGCCCCACGCGGCGGCCCGCACGCCGAGCGCGTCGTGCCAGATCGCCAGGCAGCCGACGAGCGCCAGGTTGTAGGCCAGGCCGGTGGCCGCGGGCGGGCCGAAGACGTGGTGGGCCCGCAGGGCCGCGCTGGCGTACCCCGCCAGCGCGAACGGCAGGATGCAGCCGCAGCAGATCCGCCAGCACTGGACGGCCAGCCCGCCCTGGGGCAGACCGGGGGCCAGCGCCGTCACCAGCCAGGGCGCGCCGGCCGCGGCGCAGACGGCGACGGCGGCGAGCGCGGCGGCCAGGGCGGGCAACGTCCGCTCCACCAGCGCCGCCCGCTGCCGCGCCCCGGACGCCGTGCTGAACAGCGGCACCAGCCACAGGGCCATCGCCCCCTCGATGAGCAGCGGCGCCGCGGTCTCGGGCACGGTCCAGGCGATCAGGAAGGCGTCGGTGTCGGCGTTGGCGCCGAACAGCGCGGCCATCAGCAGGTCGCGGACGTAGCCGAGCGCCGAGCCGGCGCCGACGAGCATCGCGGTGAGGGCCGCGGCGC
>NZ_JBSFGJ010000749.1:0-2728 GCF_053596515.1 Nonomuraea sp. NPDC001684 | reverse complement strand
CCGGGGCTGGACGTCTCGCCGTTCGAGCGCGTCCAGGTCGCCGACGCCGGTGACATCGCGGCGAACCCGTTCGACATCGGCGAGGCCGTCGAGACCATCGAGGCCGCGGCCGACGAGCTGGACGCCCGGCTGGTCACCATCGGCGGCGACCACACGATCGCGCTGCCGCTGCTGCGCTCGGCGGCCAGGAAGCACGGCCCCGTGGCGCTGCTGCACTTCGACGCGCACCTCGACACCTGGGACACCTACTTCGGCGCCGAGTACACCCACGGCACTCCCTTCCGCCGGGCGGTCGAGGAGGGCATCCTCGACACCGAGGCGCTCAGCCACGTCGGCATCCGGGGCCCGCTGTACGGCAAGAAGGACCTGGAGGACGACCGGCGGCTCGGCTTCGGCATCCTGACCGCCGCCGACGTGCTCCGCCGCGGCCTGGACGAGGTCATCGACGTGCTGCGGCAGCGCGTCGGCGACCGCCCGCTCTACGTCTCGGTCGACATCGACGTGCTCGACCCCGCCCACGCCCCCGGCACCGGCACGCCGGAGGCCGGCGGGCTCACCAGCCGGGAGCTGCTGGAGATTCTCCGCGGTCTGGCCGGCTGCCGCCTGATCGGGGCCGACGTGGTCGAGGTGGCCCCGGCCTACGACCACGCCGAGATCACCTCGGTCGCCGCCTCCCACGTGGCCTACGACCTCGTCAGCCTGCTGGCGATGCAGGAGAAGACATGAGCATCACCGAGATCGAGACCTACGGCGTCGAGCGCATCCCCGACGCCGACCGCACCGCCGGGCCGTTCGACCTGTTCCGGGTCGCCTTCGGGGGCGCGAACACGTTCGCCACCTGCGTGCTGGGCGCCTTCCCCATCCTGTTCGGCCTGTCGTTCTGGCAGGGGCTCGCGGCCACCGTGCTCGGCCTGGTGGTCGGGGCGCTGATCCTGGCCCCGCTGTCGCTGTTCGGGCCGCTCAACGGCACCAACAACGCCGTCTCCTCCTCGGCCCACCTGGGCGTGCACGGCCGGGTGGTCGGCTCGTTCCTGTCGCTGCTGACCGCCATCGCGTTCTTCTCGATCTCGGTGTGGTCGTCGGGCGACGCGCTGGTGGGCGGCGCGCACCGGCTCGTCGGCCTGCCCGACACCGACCTGTCCTACGGGGTGGCCTACGCCGTCTTCGCCCTGCTCGTCCTCGTGGTCTGCGTGTACGGCTTCCGCTTCATGCTGTTCGTCAACAAGATCGCGGTCGCGGCGGCGTCGCTGCTGTTCGTGCTCGGGCTGTTCGCCTTCGCCGGGGACTTCGACCCGTCCTACCCCGGGACGCTGGCGGCCGGCGACCCGCTGTTCTGGCCGTCGTTCATCGGCGCGGCGCTGATCGTGTTGTCGAACCCCGTGTCCTTCGGCGCCTTCCTGGGCGACTGGTCCCGCTACATCCCGGCCTCGACCCCGCGCTCCCGCGTGATGGCGGCGGCCTTCCTGTCGCAGCTCGCCACCATCCTGCCGTTCTTCTTCGGGCTGGCCACCGCCTCGATCATCGCCGCCAAGGCCGCCGAGTACGTCGACCCGGCCGCGCCCAACTACGTGGGCGGGCTGCTGGCGATCTCGCCGGCCTGGTACTTCGTCCCGGTCTGCCTGATCGCGCTGATCGGCGGCATGTCCACCGGCACCACCTCCCTGTACGGGACCGGGCTCGACTTCTCCAGCGTGTTCCCGCGCTTCTCCCGGGTGCAGGCGACCGTCTTCATCGGCACCCTGTCGATCGTGTTCATCTTCGTCGGGCGCTTCGCGGCGAACCTGACGGCCAGCATCTCCACGTTCGCCACGCTGATCATCACCTGCACCGCGCCCTGGATGGTGATCATGATGCTCGGCTACGTGACCCGCAGGGGCTGGTACGACCCCGACGCTTTGCAGGTCTTCAACCGGCGGCAGCGCGGCGGGCGGTACTGGTTCACCCACGGCTGGAACTGGCGCGGCCTCACCGCGTGGCTGCTCGCGGCCGCCGTGGCGCTGATGTTCGTGAACCTGCCGGGCCAGTTCGTCGGGCCGCTGGGCGACCTGGCCGGCGGCGTGGACGTCTCGCTGCCGCTGGGCCTCGCGGTCGCGGCCGTGCTCTACCTGACGCTGCTCGCGCTCTTCCCCGAACCGCGCGAGGTGTACGGCCCGCAGGGCCCGCGCCTGGTGCGCTCGGCCGACACGCCGATCCTGCCCATCGTGGACGCGGCAGAATCGATGGCGTGATGGAACTCGTCGACCTGTCGGTGCCCGTCGAGACCGGGATGCCGGTCTATCCGGGCGATCCCGAGGTCTCGGTCGCCCCGGCGCTCACCGTCGCCCGCGACGGCGTCAACGTGCTGGGCCTGCACCTCGGCTCGCAGTCGGGCACCCACGTCGACGCCCCCTTCCACATCGACGACGCGCTGCCGGCGCTCGGTGACCTGCCGCTGTCCCGCTTCGCCGGGCCGGCCGTGGTGGCCGACGCCCGGGGGCTCGCGCCCCGGTCGCCGATCGGGGCCGGGCTGCTCGACGGCCCGGCCTGGCCGTCCGGCGGCGACGCGCCGATCGTGCTGGTCGCGACCGGCTGGTCGGCCCACTGGGGCGGCGAGTCCTACCAGGCCCACCCCTTCCTCACCGAGGAGGCCGCCATGGCGCAACATCCGCAGCAACGCCCAGGCCCACAAGAACGCCGGCTGGCTGGCGGTCATGGTGGGCAACCACGTCGACTACTGTGCCACGCTCAC
>NZ_JBSFGJ010000748.1:0-2728 GCF_053596515.1 Nonomuraea sp. NPDC001684 | reverse complement strand
AGCGTGCTGCCGAGCGCGGCCGCCGCCGCGCGCACCGCGGCCACGTGCCCCTCGGGCCGGAACCGGCCGGTGGGGCCGGCCACGCTGATCGCGGCGAGCGGCTCGTCGCCGCGCCCCAGCACCGGCGCGGCGACGCACACCAGCCCGACGGCCGACTCCTCCGCCTCGAACGCGACCCCGGTCTCCGTGACGCGCCGCAACTGGCCGCGCAGGATGCTCGGCACGACGACGGTGTGCGGCGTACGCCGTTCCAGCGGCCCGGTCAGCACCTCGCGCCGCAGGTCGGGACCGGCGTACGCGAGCAGCGCCTTGCCGATCGCGGTGCAGTGGAGCGGCATCCGGCCGCCGGTGCGCGAGGGCGCCCTGGCCTGGCGGTGGCCGCCGATCTTGGCGACGTAGACGACGTCGTGCCCCTCGCGCACGCCGAGGTGCACGGTCTCGTGGGTGCGTTCGTAGAGGTCCTGGAGGAACGGCATCGCCAGTTCGAGCAGGCTGCGTTCGAGCGAGGCGAGCATGCCGAGCTCGAACAGGCCGCGGCTGAGCCGGTAGCCGCCGTCGGCGCGGTCGAGCAGGCGGTTGGCGACCAGATCGCCCGACAGCCGGTGGACGGTCGCCTTGTGCAGGCCGGTGCGCCGCACCAGCTCGGCGAGGCTGACGACGCGGTCGTCGGGCCGGAAGGCGCGCAGGATCGTCACCGCCTTGCCCAGCACGGTGTCGAGGTCGGCCCGATCGGTCACCGGCACAGCGTATCGCTGAACGAGACGATGTGCTGGTTGGGGCGGCATCCTGCCTGCACAGTGGGGGGATGAACGAAACCAACGGGCCCACCGCCGCGAGCCCGTCCGACATCGCCGCCGCGGCCGGGCGGCTGGCCGGCGCCGCCGCGTCCGGCGTGCCGTGCGCCCCCGTGCGGGATCTGATCGGCCGCGACGACCTGGCCGCCGCGTACGCCGTCCAGGCCGCGCTGACCGCCTCCCGGCTGGCCGCCGGCGCGCGGATCACCGGACGCAAGATCGGCCTGACGTCGGAGGCGGTGCAACGCCAGCTCGGCGTCGACCAGCCCGACCTGGGCGTGCTGTTCGAGGACATGGCCTACGCCGACGGCGACGCGATCCCGGTCGGCCGGATCCTCCAGCCGCGGGCCGAGGCGGAGATCGCGTTCGTGCTCGGCGCCGACCTGGACGACGGCCCGCTCGACACCCCCCAGGTCCGGGCCGCGATCGAGTACGCCGTCGCCGCGCTGGAGATCTGCGGCAGCCGGATCGCCGGCTGGGACATCTCCTTCGGCGACACGGTCGCCGACAACGCCTCCGCCGGCGCCTACGTCCTCGGGACGGAACGCCGCACCCTCGGCGAGTTCGACCCGGTGGACGTCGCGATGTCGATGAGCATCGGCGGCCAGGAGGTCTCCACCGGCACCGGCGCGGCCTGCCTGGGCGACCCGATCGAGGCGGTCGTGTGGCTGGCCCGCATGGCCCGCGACCTCGGCGAGCCGCTGCGCGCGGGCCAGGTCGTCCTGTCCGGCGCGCTCGGCCCGATGCGGCCGGTCGCCGCCGGCGACATCGTCACCGCCACCCTGTCCGGCCTCGGCACGGTGACGGTCCGCTTCACCGAAGGAGCAGCAGCATGAGCAGGACGAAGGTCGCGATCATCGGCTCGGGCAACATCGGCACCGACCTGATGATCAAGGTGTTGCGCGGTTCGCGTCACCTGGAGATGGGCGCCATGGTCGGCATCGACCCCGCGTCCGACGGTCTGGCCCGCGCCGCCCGGATGGGCGTCCCGACGACGTCCGAGGGCGTGGACGGCCTGATCGCGCTGCCGGGCTTCGACGAGATCGGGATCGTCTTCGACGCCACCTCGGCCAAGGCGCACGAGGTCAACGCCGCCAAGCTGCTCCCGCTCGGCAAGCGGCTGATCGACCTGACCCCGGCGGCGATCGGCCCCTACGTCGTCCCCGCCGTCAACCTCGACGAGCATCTCGACGCGCCCGACGTCAACATGGTCACCTGCGGCGGCCAGGCCACGATCCCGATCGTCGCCGCCGTCAGCCGGGTGGCGCCGGTCGAGTACGCCGAGATCGTCGCGTCCATCGCCTCGAAGTCGGCCGGGCCGGGCACCCGGGCCAACATCGACGAGTTCACCGAGACCACCTCGGCCGCCATCGAGCAGATCGGCGGGGCGCGCCGCGGCAAGGCGATCATCATCCTCAACCCCGCCGACCCGCCGCTGATCATGCGGGACACCGTCCTGTGCCTCGTCGCGGCGCCGGACCCGGCCGTCCACGACGAGATCCGCCGGTCGGTCGAGAAGATGGTCGCCGACGTCGCCGCCTACGTCCCCGGCTACCGGCTCAAGCAGCAGGTGCAGATCACCGAGGTGCCCGCCGACCAGCCGGTGGAGACGCTGCTGGCCGCCGGCGCGGTGCGGCCCACCCACCAGGTGTCGGTGTTCCTCGAGGTCGAGGGCGCCGCGCACTACCTCCCGGCCTACGCCGGCAACCTCGACATCATGACCTCCGCCGGCCTGCGGGTCGCGGAACGCGTCGCCGCACGGAAGGCGGGCCTTCGATGACCACCCCGATCTTCGTCCAGGACGTCACCCTGCGCGACGGCATGCACGCCGTGCGCCACCGCATCGGCCTGGAGGACGTCAAGCGCATCGTCACGGCGCTCGACCGGGCCGTCGCCGTGCGCGACCTCGATCGCGTCGACGCCGGCCCGGTCCA
>NZ_JBSFGJ010000747.1:0-2740 GCF_053596515.1 Nonomuraea sp. NPDC001684 | reverse complement strand
CCGCGGCCCGCGCCTGAGCGGCGACTTCGCGATCAAGCCGGAGATCACCGCGCCCGGCGTGAACATCGTCGCGGCGCGCGCGGCGGGCACCTCGCTGGGCTCGGGCAGCAGCATCCCGGGCGGCGGCCCGATCGACGACGACTACACCGCGGCGTCCGGCACCTCGATGGCCGCCCCGCACGTCGCGGCCGCCGCCGGCATCCTGGCCGCGCAACACCCCGACTGGACGTCCGAGCAGCTCAAGACCGCTCTGACGGGCACCGCGAAGCCGGGCGAGGACCCCGTCTACGACCAGGGCTCCGGACGGCTGGACATCGGGCAGGCCGTCACCCAGCAGGTCTTCGACGACCTGGCGACGGTTCACGCCGGCTTCAGCGACCCGTACACCGGCCAGACGCTGACCAGGAAGGTGACCTTCCGCAACACCGGCAGGGAACCGGTCACGCTGAACCTGTCCACGACGCTGCAGCGCGGCGACGCCCAGGCGCCCGCCGGGATGGCCACGCTCAGCCCGTCGTCGCTGACCGTCCCCGCGGGCGGGTCGGCGAGCGCGGACCTCACCGTCGAGCCCACGCTCGGCGACCCGGGCTGGTACGAGGGCCGCCTGACGGCCACGGCGGGCACGACCCGCCTGACGGCGCCGATCGCGTTCCGCAAGGGCGCCAGGACGGACACCGTGCGCGTCAGGTTCGTCGGCAGGCCGGACTGGACGGTGCTGCAGAACGTGCTGACCGCCGTCCGGGTCAGCGACACCGACCCGCTCCTCGAAGGGGAGCCGATGGCCACGGACACCATGGCCTGGCGGACCACCGGCACGCCGGGCACGCTGGAGACCGAGCTCAAGCTCGCGCACGGCGGCGTCTACTCCCTCACCGCCACCCCCTCGTGGTTCACCAAGCCTGACCGGCAGATGCAGTACGCCGCGCTGCTCGCCCCCGAGGTCAAGCTCGACGGCGACACCACGGTGACCCTCGACGCGACCGACGCAGAGCCGATCCGGGTGAGCACGCCGCGCCCGTCGGAACCGGTGTTCACGAACGTGATGACCGTCCGCACGACCGCCTCGGGCCAGATGTACGCGAGCGCGTCGCTGCTGAGCTACGAGCCGGTCAACCGGGGCCAGTACTGGGTCACGCGGGTGCGGAAGGCGCCCGCGGTGGGCACCTCCACGGTGCTCTTCGACCAGATCCGCCGCGCTCCGGAGGTCGAGCTGGCCGTGCCGGGGCTCCGGCTCAACCCCCGCTACATCAGCGAGCACGACGCGCTGGTGCCGAAGTTCACCGCCGACCGGCGGCTGAACCTGACCACGGGCGACGACCTGCGCGGCGGCGCGGACGCGCGCGGCGACCTCGTCTTCCTCCCCGCCAGGGACTCGCTCGAACTCCTCCTGGCCGACCTGGACCTGGCCATCAAGGCGGGGGCCGCGGGCGTGGTCACCAGCGACCGGTTCGCCTGGCTGCTGCACGACCCCGCGTACGCGGCGCAGAACAAGATCCCGGTGTTGTGGATCGACAGCGGCGAGGCGGACCGGCTCGGCAGGGCTCTGGCCCGCAAGCCGTACCCGAGCGCCGGTCTGCACGTCACGCCCACCACCCCGTTCGAGTACAAACTGGCCTATTACCTGAAGGGCACCACGGCGGGCCGCCTGAACGTCGCCCCGAAGGCCCGCGACCTCACCGAGGTCGAGACCACCTACCACGCGCAGTTCCCGCCGCCGGCGGGCACGTGGGGGCCGGACGCGAACTTCATCGAGGTCGACCACACCTACTCGCCCGAGCAGCGCTTCAGCATCCGCGGCTCGCACAGTTTCGCCGGGCCGGCGACCAGGACCGAGTACTACAACGCGCCCGGCCCGGACGTGCTGTGGGGGCGTGAGTACGCCTTCATCGACCCCGCCTCGGGCGGCGCCCGCTTCGCCACCTCACTGCGCGGCTTCGCCGACGCCGCCAAGGAGCGGGAGGACTGGAACGAGTCCATCGTCCCCGCCCAGTTCGCCCCCGGCCCGAACCTGCCGGACTGGGTCACCCCGGCCATCTACTGCGACGGTTGCCGCCAGGGCGACCGGCTGCGGCTGCGCGCGCTCAGCTCGCTCGGCTTCGGCTACTACTCCGACGCCTCCGACCCGAGCCACCTGTACCAGGGCGCGCCGGGGGCCGAGGAGCTCCACCTGTTCAGCGGCGCCGCCGAGGTCAAGCCACAGTACGACGACCTGGGCCTGTCCTACTACACCGTCCCCGCCGGGCCGGGCGCGTACCGGCTCACGGCCTCGTGGCGGGACGGCTTCGCCGGCAAGCACTCCGGCACCGGCGTCGAGACCACCTGGACGTTCCGGTCCGCCCGCCCGACCGGCGGCAGCGCCCCGCAGCCCTGCCTGGACACGGTGCTGTGGGGTGACGAGCAGCCCTGCGCCCAGGCGCCGCTGATCCACCTCACGTACGGGCTCGGGCTGCCGGAGAACGACACCGTCCAGGCGGGCAGGCCGTTCGCCTTCACCGTCAGGCCCGTGGGCGGCAGGTCGCCGTCGCTGCGCGGAGTCTGGATCTCCGGCGACAAGGGCGCGCACTGGACGCCTGCCACGGCAGTGACCGGCGACAAGGTGCTCGTGCACAACCCCGCGGGTCCGGGCGGCATCTCGATCAAGGTCGAGGCGAAGGACAGGGACGGCAACGCCGTCCAGCAGGTCCTCACCGACGCCTACTCCGTGAAGTGACCGCCGTAGCGGGGGCAGGCCCGTTCTGCC
>NZ_JBSFGJ010000746.1:0-2753 GCF_053596515.1 Nonomuraea sp. NPDC001684 | reverse complement strand
CTGGGCTCCCTTCATCGTTTCAGCTCAGGATGATGGGGTTGGTGAGCGCCGCCATGTGTTCGTTGGGATGACGCACCTCAACGCGGACGAAGGACTCGTTTCGCGCGATGTCCATGCTCTGGGGGCCGAACTGCATGACGCACCCCATGATGACGTCCTCGACCGCCGCCGGATCGACGCCGGTGCGGTCGATGAGCGCCTTCAGCGTGTGGGCGGCCAGGTCGGTGGGATGGACGGTGGAAAGCCCGCCCTTCTTCTTGCCGACCGGGGTACGGACCGCTCCGACGATGTACGCCTCTGCCACAGTGCCTCCTGGAAACCGAGCATTATTCGGTTATTGAGGAGAGACTACAACAGAACGACGTTCTGTGGCTCGTCACTCCGGGGCCAGAAGGTCCTCCGCGGCGTCGATCCTGAACCGCCACCGGTCCACCACCAGGCCGTTCAGCGATTCTGCCAGCTCCAGCGCCAGGCTTCCGAGCTTGACGGGCTCCTCGCCGCGCAGCTCGATCGCGGTCAGCTCGGTGGCGAACGGCAGCAGCTCCCGCACCGCCGGCGGCTGCCCCTTCTGCGGCACGAGCGCGGCCCGGATGTCGCCCGACGTGTACGTGAACTCGTCCTCCCCCTGCTCCAGCAGCGGCGCCAGATCGTCGGCGGACGGGCGTACCGGCAGGATGACGGCGGGACCGCCCTCCTCGCCGTCGGCCGGATCGCTCACCTCGCCCCGGCACACCGCGAGCCCCTTGAGCCGGAAGGCCAGCCCCTCGGCCAGGTAGCGGTCGAAGAAGTCGAACGGCAGCGGCCCCTCGGCGGTGACCCGGCAGGCCCACGCCTTCTCCAGCACCCCGCCGGTCAGCTCGGCGTCGGCCTCGACCGGCGCGTACACCCGCACGTCGGCCGCCACGATGTCGTCGCCCTCGCGCCGGGCGTCCGGGTCGGCCAGCTGGACGATCCGCAACAATTCGGCGGGGTCCGGTTTGGCGGGCAGGGCCGCCGTCGGGCCAGTACGCAGTTTCCGCTTCGCCAGCCAGCCCATGCCCGCCTCCGCCAATCAGCTTCGATAGGAGCTCGTCATCGTCGCGTAGACGATGATGTTGTCGTTGTAGTGGCCGATGGTGCGATCGTAGGCACCACCGCAGGTGATGAGGTGGAGCTGGGCGTTCTCCCGGCTCCCGTAGACGCGCTCGGTCGGGAACGTCTTCTTGCTCGCCTGCTCCACGCCGCCGACCGTGAACACGGCGGTCGTCTTGTCCTGGCGCTTGACCTCGATGGTGTCGCCGTGCTTGAGCTCGCCGAGGCGGCTGAACACGGCGCTGCGCGTCCGGGTGTCCTTGTGACCGAGCAGCACCGCCGGGCCCTCCTGGCCCGGCGTGGACATGTTCCGGTACCACCCGACCAGGTTGGGATTGTCGGACGGCGGCACCTCGATCGTCCCGTCCTTGGCCAGCCCCACCGACTTGATCGGCGCGTTGACGCCGAGCCGCTTGATCACGATCCGGATCGGCGTCGAGGGCAGCATCGGCGGCGCCGGCGTGATCTCCGGCAGCGGCGGCGGCTGGTCCGGCGGCGCCTGGAACAACGCCTGCTGCGGCTGGCCGGACGCCTGCGTCTGCACGGCCACGGGCAGGGCGTCCCTGTCCATGCCGTACTCCTCGGGCGACTGCAGCACCATCAGCATGCCCGCCACGACCGTGACGACCCCGGCGATGGCCGCGCCGATCAGCACGGTCCTGAGCGCGGTGCTCCCCCGGTCCCGCGGTGGCGGGCCGCCGTACGGATACTGCCCGGCCACGCCGCTCAGCCCCTGCCGGCGGTACGCCGGCGCAGCACCAGCCCACCGGCCGCCGCGGCCGCGATCAGAACGGCTCCGGTCAGCACGAACAGCCGCCCGTCAGGCCCCGCCATCCCCCCGGCCCCGGTGTCGGCCCCCGCCTTGGGCGTCTTGGACTTGTCGGGCGGGGTCACGGTCACGGTCGCGGTGCTGGTCTTGGTCGGCTTGGGGGTGGGGGTCGGCGTGGGCGTGGGGGTCGGCGTAGGCGTCGGCGTGGGGCTCGTTCCCGAGCCGGCGACCACCTGGAAGGTGTGGTTCTTGACGCCCGTCGTGGGAGCCACGCACTTGATCGCGCTGCCGGTGGTCGCCGTGGCCGAGGTGCCGAGGATCAGGTCGCCGGGGGTGAGCGTCACCGTGCCGGTCGTGGTGGGCTTCACCTTGAGGGTGACGCTGGGCAGCGTGGTGATGTCCTGCCCGACGACGACGTTGGTCAGCGCGCCCTCGGCCGCCGCGGGCTGGGTGACCCCCGCACCGGACGCCTTCACGTTGAGGAAGTACTTGCCGCCGCTCGCGGGGAAGCCGGTGGGGGCCTTCAGCGTGTCAAGGCTGCTGGCATCGATGGTGCTGGTCCACGAGATGCTGACTTCCTCGTTCGCCTTGGCGTTGGTGGGCAGGGTGCCGGGGGTGATCTTGATGTCCACGTCGGCCGGATAGGCCGGATCGTTGATCGTCGTGTCCACCAGGTCACACTTGTACTGCACCACATCGGTCCCGGTGCCGCCACCGCCGGTCTGAACCGGGATCGAGACGGTGGTGGGGGCGGACGACGCGGAGGCGCAGGTCGTCGTGTCCTGGCCGATCTTGATGCTCAGCAACGGCGTCGTCCCGGTCGCCGTCGTGGCCGGCGTGAGGACGAGGTTTCCGCCCGTCGTCGCGGTCACGCTGACCGACGCCGACATCTTGGGAGGCGTGTAGGTCTGGC
>NZ_JBSFGJ010000745.1:0-2772 GCF_053596515.1 Nonomuraea sp. NPDC001684 | reverse complement strand
CGCGGCCGGGGGCAGCAGGGACGGCGAGGTGGCCGGGTCGTAGACCTCCATGGTGGAGGTCATCACGTAGCGGGCGGTGCGGCCGGCGAAGACCCGGCGGGCGACGTCGGCGTGCGAGGGCGTGTAGCAGACCTGGTCCACGACGGCGTCGAAGGCCCGGCCGTCCAGGGCGCGGGCGAGCGCCGCCGCGTCCGCCCGGTCGGCGACGACGTGCTCGGCCCCGGGCGGCGGCGCGGCCGAGCCCCGGTTGACCACGGTCACGCGGTCCCCGCCGGCCAGCAGCAGGCGGATCAGGCGGCGGCCGAAGTAGCGGTTGCCGCCGATGACGCAGATGTGTCGCATGCGGCCAAGACTGGCCCGGACGGCGTCAGCAGTGGTAGTGGTGACTTGCTGGCCTCGTGTTAAGGAGAACTGTTGATCGACGCCCACCGGCTCAGGGTGCTGCGGGAGGTGGCCGCGCACGGCAGCTTCAACCGGGCGGCGGCCGCGATGCTGCTCACGCCGTCCGCCGTCTCGCAGCAGATCGCCGCGCTGGAACGGCAGCTCGGCACCCCGGTCGTCACCCGCAGCACCCGCGGCGTGGCCCTCACCGAGCCGGGCCGGCTGCTGGTGGAGACGGCCGAGACGATCGCGGCCGAGCTGCGGCACGCCCGGGAGCGGATCGACGAGCTGGCCTCGGGGCGCAGGCGGCTGACCGTGGCCACCTTCACCAGCGGCGGCCGCGCGCTGCTGCCCGGCGTGCTGGCGCGGTTCGTCGCCGCCCATCCCGAGGTCGCGACGAACGTGGTCGAGCGGGAGCCGGAGGACAGCCTGCCGCTGGTCCGGCGCGGCGAGGCCGACCTGGCGATCGCCTACCACTTCGACGGGCCGCTGCCGGTGCTGCCCGGCGACCGCACGGGGCTGGCCTGGACGCCGCTGGCCGAGGACCCGCTGTCGGTGGCGCTGCCGGCCGCCCATCCGCTGGCCGGCCGGGCGTCGCTGGACCTGACCGAGCTGGCCGAGCAGCCGTGGGTGATCGGCTGCTCCAAGACCGAGGCGTTCCTGCGCGGGTACGCCGCCGCGGCCGGGTTCGAGCTGCGGGTCAGCGGCTCCACCACCGACTACCACCTGGCGCAGGCGCTCACGGCGGCCGGGCTGGGCGTCAGCCTGGTGCCGTCCATCTGCCTGGCGCGCGACACGCCCGGCCTGGCCGTCGTGCCGCTGAACCCGCCGCGCCCGGCCCGCTACCTCGGGATCGCCACCGCCCTGCGGCGCGACCACCCGCTGGTGCCGACGCTGGTCGAGTGGCTGCGCGAGGAGGCCGCGGCACTGGGACGGCAGCGGACCGATCCTGTCCGCCGGTGATGTCACAGTGTCCCCGGGAACCTTTTCCCGCACCGAACGGAGTGATTCATATGAGCCGCCATGTCCAGATCACCTTCGACGCCCACGACCCGAAGGCGCTGTCGACGTTCTGGCGTGACGCGCTGGGCTACGTCCACCCCGGCCCGCCCGGGGTCGAGCTGCCGCAGGGCGCCGACCCGCTGGCCGCCTGGGACGACTTCCTGGCCGGGATGGGCGTCCCCGAGGAGGAGCGCGACACGCGGTCGGCCATCGAGGACCCCGACGGCCGGGGCCCCCGGGTGTTCTTCCAGCGGGTGCCGGAGGGCAAGGCCGCCAAGAACCGCGTGCACCTCGACGTCCGGGCGGCTCCCGGGCTGCACGGCGAGGAGCGCATGGCGGCGCTGGAGGCCGAGTGCGAGCGGCTGGTCGGCCTGGGCGCGACGCGGGTGCGGCGACACGAGCCCGGGCCCCCGTTCGCCGCCGGCCACATCGTGATGACCGACCCCGAGGGCAACGAGTTCTGCCTCGACTGACGTCCAGGACGCCCAGCTGACGAATCAGTCGCCGGCACACCTGCAGGGCACGATGACCAGCGTGCCCGCTTCGATGTGGGTCACCTTCTTCGCGCCGAGGCAGAAGCGGCACTTCAGCGTCTCGGCGATCCACGGGTCGGACCACACGTTGTGCTGCCAGGCCGGCGGCGGCCCGTCCGGGGGCGGTTCCGCGCCGCGCTCGGCGGGCTCGTTCTCGCCGCCCACCTGGCCGAGGCCGCCGCAGAACGTACAGGAAAGGAACAGCTCGCCGAGCTGCACGCCGCGGCGGCCCTGGCATTCGGGGCAGGTGATCGGGTCCGTCACTTACGGCCGGTCCCGCTGCAGGACTTGCACGACACCCCGGACTGCTTCACCGGACGCTCTTCCTGCTCGTCGTCGTACGCCATACTGCGGACGGTAGCCGAGCATGCGCAGGCTGTCTGTCGCCTGACGGATCTGGTTGCGCTCACCTCAGCCGCGCGCGGGGAAGGCAGAAGGTGAGTGCTGCGAGAATGGCCGCATGGCCAAGCTGACCGGAGCTCAGATCGCACAGGAGGGGCCGGCGGGGTGGGCGTACCTGCTCGGCAGCCTGCACACCCGACTCCACACCGGCACGTTCGCGGCCGGGCTCGCACTCGTCGACGCCATCGGGGCGGTGGCCGAGGAGATGGACCACCATCCCGACCTCGACCTGCGCTACACCCATGTCGACGTCCGGCTGTCCAGTCACGACGCGGGCGGCGTCACCGAGCGCGACCTGCGGCTGGCGCGCGCGGTCACGACGCTCGCCGCCGACGCCGGGGTGCGCCTCGACCCGGCGTCCGTCTCCGTGCTCGAACTCGGCCTCGACACCCCCGCGCGGGACACGGTCCGGCCGTTCTGGGCGGCGGTGCTGGCGGTGCCCGCCGACGACCGG
>NZ_JBSFGJ010000744.1:0-2779 GCF_053596515.1 Nonomuraea sp. NPDC001684 | reverse complement strand
GGCCCCACCATCAGCCCGTACGGCGCCAGCTCGTGGTCCACCTGGTCGAGCACGGCCCCCGCCTGGACGACGACCCGGCGGCCCGCCGCGTCCACGGACTCCACCGCGCCGCAGTGCTTGGACCAGTCGATCACCACCGCCGCGTTGCAGCACTGCCCGGCCAGGCTGGTGCCGCCGCCGCGGGAGAGCACGGGCACGTCCCTGGACCGGCACACGGCCACCGCCGCCACCCCGGCGTCCAGGTCGCGCGGCACGACGACGCCGATCGGGACCTGCCGGTAGTTGGAGGCGTCACGCGCGTAGGCGGCGCGGCTGCCCAGGTCGAAGCGCACCTCGCCGTCCACGGCCGCGACGAGGCGGCGGCTCAGCGTCTCGACGTCGATCTCGCGGGACGGCGGCGTGTGCGTGACGGGCGTGTTGACCAGGCTTTTCATGCCGGGCACTTACCCGGGCCCGCTCACGGTGCGCCCAACGGCGGGCCAAGCCCGGTTCTAGACCCCGAGCAGGTCGGTGAGGTCATCGGCGTGCTCCTCCTCCTCTTCCAGGATCGACTCCATGAGCCGGCGGGTGGTCGGGTCGCCCTCGCCGAGCCAGCGGATGATCTCCTGGTAGGTGGAGATGACGATGCGCTCGGCCCACAGGTTGGCCTCCAGCAGCGCCTTCAGATCGGTGTCTGCGGGCACCTGGTAGTCGGTGTGCGAGCGCTGGACGAGCTTGGCCGGGTCGAAGTCCGGCTCGCCGCCGAGCTGGCTGACGCGTTCGGCGGCGCGCAGCGCGTGGTCCAGCTCCTCCTTGGCGTGCTCGGTGAACTCCGCCGCCACCTGCGCGCGGTCGATGCCCTTGGCCGAGATGGCGTGCCTGGTGTACCTGAGCCAGCACACCACCTCGGTGGCGATCACGTCGTTGAGGATCTCGATGACCTTCTCCGGGTCGCGGCCGAAGGTCTGCGTGATCGGGCCCTCGTCCATCTTCTGCCGCACCTGCTCGCGGATCCTGGTGACGTCGAGCACGAAGTCGTCCGTCTGCGTCATGATGTGTCCTTCCCCCGGCGATTTCCCCTGGTCAACGGTAACTTCGCCGGAGCCTGCGCCGGGGTTGCGACACGGGCGGACCGCAGGCGGGGGGCCAGCGCGAGCGTGACCGCCGCCGACGTCGCGGCCAGCACGGCCATGGCCGCGCCGGGCGAGGTGTGCTCGGCCAGGGCGCCGGCGAGCGCGGCGGCCAGCCCCTGCATGGCGACCATGCCGGAGGAGTGCAGCCCGAGCGCGTGCCCGCTCAGCTCGGGGGGCGTCAGCGCCATGAGCCGCTCCTGGAGCAGCAGGGTGGCGGCGAACCCGGCCGAGGCGAGCGCGACCAGCACCGGCGACGGGTAGGCCACGAACACCAGGTACGGCAGCGCGAGCAGCAGGTACAGCGGCGTGACCAGCCGCGCCCGCCGGTGCGGCGGCACGTACCGGCCGACCAGCACGTCACCGGCGAGCATCCCGGCGGCGGCGCAGGCGAACAGCAGCCCGGCCCGGTCCGGCGCGAGCGGCACGAACAACGACTCGCAGCCGACGATCAGGCCGTTGGGCAGCCAGAGGGCGAGGTAGACGTGCCGGCGCGGCCGATCGGACCACAGGCGGGCGTTGTCGCGCCAGGTCTCGGCGGGTGAGGGCCGTCCGGACGCGCGCGGCCGCCGCCGTCCGAGCCCCAGCCCGGCCAGCGCGGCGGCCAGGTGGAGGGCCGCCGCGACGAGCAGCGTCCCGCGCGGCGACAGGACGGTCACCAGCACGCCGCCCGCGCCGAACCCGGCGATCTGCACGATCCCGGAGGACATGTTGAGCACCGACCGGCCGAGCAGGTATCCGTCCCGGTCGAGCAGCTCGTTCAGCAGCCCGTACCGGACGCCGCCGCCGAGCGCGGACAGCGCGCCGAAGGCCAGCACGACGGCGAGCATGCCCCACACGAGCAGGCCGGGCACGGCCAGGAAGGCGGCGCCGAGCGCGGCCGCCAGCGCCAGCCCGGACAGGGCGGCCCGCGGCGGCAGCCGGTCGGCCGCCGACAGCAGCGTGGCCGCGCCCACCACCTGGGCGAGCGCCGGGCCGAACATGGCCAGCCCGGACAGCAGCGGCGATCCGGTGTCGGCGTAGACGAGGGTGCCGAGGGCGAGCCCGCTCACCGTCTGCCCGGCCACCTGCCCGGACGAGACCAGGAAGAGCGGGGTGAATCCGGACCTGCCGAACAGGTCCCGGTACGTGCGCATGGGACGGCAGTCTTCGCGACCGGCGGCGGCAGGCGTTACTGTTTCGCCCACCCGCGAAACAACGCCGGGACGAGGAGGACGTGGTGGGCTTCTGGCAGGTCGACGCGGACACGCTCGCGGACGGCCGGTTCGTCCTGTCGCCGCTGGCCGAGACGATCGCCGCGCTGAAGACGCTGGACCGCGCCGTCGCCGCCCATCCCGGCGAGGACGCCTGGCTGGCCGCCCACCTGCCCGCCTACCGCGCCGAGCAGGCCGCCGACCCGGTCACGGCACTGCTCGTCCGCGCCGCGCTGGGCCGAACGTGGAACGCGACCTTCCTCACGCCCACGCCCGAGGGAGAGGGCGAGGCGGCCTTCGAGGAAGAGGTGGCGAGCGTCCGCGACACCCCGCCCGAGCAGGCGCGCGCGGACCTGGTCGAATCGCTGGGCGGCCCGGTGCCCGCCGTGCTGCGCCGCGACGACCTGCCCGCACGCATGGCCGCCCGGCTGGAGTGGGTGTGGCGCGAGACCGTGCTGCCGACCTGGCCGCGGCGCC
>NZ_JBSFGJ010000743.1:0-2780 GCF_053596515.1 Nonomuraea sp. NPDC001684 | reverse complement strand
ATGGTCGTGGCGGGGGTCGTGCCCACTGATCCGGCCCTCGGCTATCCGCCGGGCCTCCAGCAGGTCCCTGGCCAGGGCGGCGGGCATCGGCTCGCCGCCGCACAGCACCGTGCGCCCGGCCAGCTCGCGCCCGGCCTCCGGCGCGATCAGCCGCCACGCGGTGGGGGTGGCCTGCACGACCTGGACGTCGCTCGCGGCGATCAGCTCCAGGAACCTGCCCGGCTGCACCTGGTCCTCGTCGGAGGCCACGACCACGGTGCCGCCGGAGGCCAGCGGCAGCAGCAGCTCCAGCCAGGAGATGTCGAAGGAGGTGGTGGTGGACCACAGGACGCTGGTGGGCGCGCCCAGCCGGTCGGCGAAGTCGAGCACGAGGTTCGTCAGGTTCGCGTGGGTGACCTGCACGCCCTTGGGCTGCCCGGTGGAGCCGGAGGTGTAGATGACATAGGCGATGTCCCCGGCCCCGGCGGGTCCGGGCTCTCCCGGCGTGCCGGGCATCGGCACGACCGGCGTCCCGCCCGCCCAGTGCGGACCGCCCGCCGCGACGACCAGCCGCGCCCCCGAGTCGGCCACCTGGAAGGCCAGGCGCGACTCCGGTTGCCGCACGTCCAGCGGCAGGAACGCGGCTCCCGCCTGCCACACGCCGAGGACCGCCGCCACCAGGTCCGCCGAGCGTCCCAGGGCCAGGGCGACGACGTCGCCGCCGCCCACCCCTCGCTCGCGCAGCAGGTCGCGGACCGCGGCCGCGCGCCCCAGCAGCTCGTCGTAGGTGACCTCGTGCCCGCCCTCGCGCACCGCCACGGCCGGGCCCGGCACGATGCGCCCGGCCAGCGTGCCCGGCCAGGTACGGCCCGTGTCGTTGACCCGGTCGAGCAGCGCCCGGTCGGCCGGGGAGAACACGTCCGGCACGCCGCCGCGCGCCGCCTGCCGCACCACCGCGCACAGCCTGGCGGTGAACGCCGCGATCTCGTCCTCGTCGTGCACCTCGGTGCTGTGCACCATGCGGACGGTGAGCCGGTCCGGCTCCTGGATGACGTTGCACTGCATGTCCAGGCGGCTGCGGTCGATCAGGTTGTCGACGTATCCGGGCACCTCGCCCTGGATGTGCACCTTCTCGTCGCTCCAGGGCCGGTAGTTGAACATGTGCCGGAACAGCGGGACCCGCCAGTCGTCCGTGCCGTGCCCGCGGCGGGTCAGCACCGCCTCCACCGAGGCCCCGGCGTGCTCGACGCCCTCCGCGAACGCCTCCTCCACGCGCCTGGCGACCTGTTCGAAGTCGTCGTCCAGCTCGACGTGGACGCGCAGCGGCAGGGTGCTCACGGCGTAGCCGACGCGCCGGTGCTGCTCGCCCGTCTTGGTGCTGACCGGCATGCCGATCACCAGGTCCGGCCCGGCGCCGTGCCCGCGCAGCGTCAGCAGGAAGGCGGTGGCCAGCACGATGTTGCCGGTGGTGCGCAGCCTGGCGCGCAGCTCGTCCAGGGCCGCCACCGTCTCGGCGTCCACCTGCCAGGAGCAGGTGTGCCCGGCGAACGTCGGACGGCCCGGCGAGTGCCGGCTGCCCGGCAGCACCATGGCGCCGGGGTCGACGCCGTCGAGCCGGTCCAGCCAGTAGCCGATCGACTCCTCCGACGGCTCCCCCGGCTCCAGCATCGGCGCGGGCCCCGCCAGCTCCGGGGGCAGCGAGCCGTGCCCGGTCTGGCTGTCGTAGAAGCGGCCCAGCTCCTCCACCAGGAGCTGCATGGAGGTGCCGTCGATGATGATGTGGTGGCCGGCCAGGCACACCACGGTTCCCGCGCCGTCGGGCAGGGTGAAGTGTCCCACCCTGATGAGCAGGTCGCGGCCCAGGTCGAAGGGCTCGTCCAGGAAGGCTCGCAGGTCCGCGACCAGCGTCTCCTCCGTCGTGGCCCGGGTCTCGACCTTCAGCTGGGCGTCCTGCGGGGCCACCAGGTGCCGGACGGGCGTCCCGTCCACCACGGGGAACCGCAGGCGCAGCGCCGGGTGCCGCTTGACCAGCCGGTTCACCGCGATCTGCAGCGGCAGCCGGCGCAGCGGCGTCTCGAACCTGAGCGCCACCGCCAGGTTCGACACGCCGCTGTCCGGCGCGAGCTGCTCCAGCACCCAGAACGAGTACGGCACCGCCGACAGCGGGCGCGGCTCCTCCACGGAGGCGGGCAGCTCCGGCTGCGGCCTCGGGATGGGGACGCGTTGCAGCGGATGATCGGGGTCGAGCGCGGCCCAGTCCACCCGGCCGCCGCCCGTCCAGAACCTGGCCACGGCGGCCAGCAGCCCCGCCCGGTCGGGACCCGCCTCGACGTCGGCCCCGGCGTTCGCCCGCGTGAGGGCGGCGAGCGTGTCGTGCGGCGAGGGGTCGTCCGCGAGGGCCACGGGGTCCGGGACGTCCGGCAGCACGCCCCAGGCGGCGAGGGTGGCGGCCAGCCCGTAGGCGGCGGTGAGGGCGGGTGACGCCTGGACGCCGCGGGCTTCGAGTGCCTCTTCGCACACGTCCACGGCCTGGGTGAACACCGGCTCCACGCCGTACAGGCCGGCTGGCTCGGCGGAGAGGGTCGGGCGGACCGGCTCCTGCTCGTAGGCGTGCTCCCGGCCCAGGGCGAGGGCGGCCTCCGCGGCGCTCCGGCAGACCACCGCGCCGCGCACGGGGTGGTGGACGCGTCCCTGCTGGAGGGTGCCCGCCACGTCGGCGTAGCGGTCCTCCGGCAGCCCTGCGAAGAAGCCGGCCAGGCTGCGCCGTGCCGACTCGGCCTCCTCGCGGGTGCGGCCGGACC
>NZ_JBSFGJ010000742.1:0-2806 GCF_053596515.1 Nonomuraea sp. NPDC001684 | reverse complement strand
CACGGTGGCGGCGGGCCGCACCAGGACGGCGTGGGCCAGCAGGGCGCCGCACAGCGTGACGGCGAAGGACACCAGCGGCGCGCCGCCCAGCGCGGCGTAGGAGGTGAACAGCGACTCGCCCTGGCTGAAGGCCACCCGCGCCCACGGGAAGCCGCCGACGGGCACCAGGCTGCGGGCCCACTCCATCATCACCCACAGCGCGCCGAACCACAGCGGCCACAGCCGCAGCCGGAACACCAGGGCCGCCAGGGCGGCCATGACGGCGTAGAACACGCTCTCGGTGGCCACCAGCATGACCCACACGTCGTCGCCGATCGTGCGCACCCAGGCCAGGGCCGGGAACAGGAACACGGCGGCGCCCAGATAACCCAGCCACGCGGCGCGCCGGGGACGGGCGCGATAGAGGCCGGCGACGATCAGCCCGATGCCGACCGGCGCGCACAGCCACCAGTCGAGCGGCGGGAAGGCGGTGTAGAGCAGCAGCCCGCCGGCGACCACGGCCGCGACCCGCGCGGCGAGCACCCACCGGCCCTCGCCCTTGGCGCGATCGCTTTCACCTGCGGAGGAGGCGGTCTCGGAGGCGGTCTCGGCGGCGGTGGCGTCCGCCTCGGGAGCCGGTTCGCGCCCGGGGACGGGCGGAACGCTCGTCTTGTCCTGAACCACGCCGGGTCTCCTCGCAAAAATCGCACGCCTGCTTGCGAAAACGCTACCGCCCCGGGGCCGCGCTCAAGCCAGCGGCGCACGCGGAGATCGAAAACGGCCGCTCACAGGCGGCCGGCTGGGTGATCCCGTTTGGGACGGGATCACCCGGCGCGATCCGCGATCCTGCGCACGAGAGCGGGAAGAGGGCCCGGAAACCCTTCGGACCGGACCCGTCTCGTCGGCGGCGAGCGCGGAATTCCGTTGTCTACTGGGCTCCCGGACCCGTCCCGGGTCCAACCCCCCAACCGGTTGGGGTGCCCCGACTCGACGGACCGACGGCCCTGCACCTGGCTGTGTGGACGAAGTCACGCTCCGTCACGGACGCAGGATCCGGCGATGTCAGAGACGGCCAACCGGCCAAGTCCCGTGCTGGACTGCGCAGCAAACTACCGACTCCACCTCAGATGTCAACCGTGTCCCGATCAGCGGGAACATCAAGTTTCCGCAGGTGGGACATGTTCGGCCTGCCGTCGTAAAGCGGATCAAAGCCCATTTGCCGACGTCGGAGACCTGCCCGGCAGGCCCGACAGCGCCTGCGACAACGGCCCTTCGTGGACGACGCCCAGCCGTTGCGTGGCACGCGTCAGAGCAACATACAGGTCGCTCGGCCCGCGTGGCGACTGGGCGGCGATGAGGTCCGGCTCGGCCACGATCACCGAGTCGAACTCCAGGCCCTTGGCGTCGGCCACGCCCATCACCGCGAGGGGCGCGTCGAGGGCGGCGGCCCCGGCGGCCCGTCCGGCGCCGGGCGTGACCACCGCGGCGCCCTCCACCGCCGCGACCAGCCGCGCGCCGAGCGTGTCCAGCAGCGCGTCGGGCACCACCACGGCGACCTTGCCGCCCTCCCCGACCTCGGACCTGGCCAGCTCGGGCAGCGCGGGCAGCGGCGCCGACCAGGGCCGCGCGCCGAGCTCACGCACGGACGTCGGCGCCTCCAGGGCCGGGTCGATGGTGGCCAGCACCCGCGCGGCCACCTCCATGAGCTCCACGGGCGTGCGGTAGTTGACCGTCAGCCGCTCCTGACGCCAGCGCCCGGCCACGTACGGGTCCAGCACCTGCGCCCACGAGCGCGCCCCCGCCGCCGAGCCGGTCTGGGCGATGTCGCCGACGATCGTCATCGACCGCGTCGGGCAGCGCCGCATGACCGCCCGCCAGGCCATCGGCGACAGCTCCTGCGCCTCGTCCACGATCACGTGCCCGTAGGCCCAGGTGCGGTCGGCGGCGGCGCGTTCGGCGGTGGTGAGGTAGGGGCCGTCGCCGCGCTGGCGCTCGGCCAGCCGCTCGGCCTCCATGACGTCGGACAGGCCGGTCAGCTCCAGCACCTCGCGCGCGTAGGCCAGCTCGGCCTCGCGCTGGTGCTCCTCGGCCTGGCGGGCCGCGGCCAGCTCCTCCTCGGCCTGCATCGCCGAGGCGCGCAGCACGTGCTCGTCGATGTCGCCCAGCAACTCGGCGGCCTCGTCCAGCAGCGGCACGTCGGCGTCGGTCCACTCGGCCGAGTCGCGGCGCAGCAGCGCCCTCTCCGCGGGGCTGAGGACGCCCCCCGCCGCGTCGAGCCGCTCGGGCGACCCGTACAGGCCGAGCAGCAGCCGCTGGGGCGTCAGGTACGGCCACAGCCGGTTGAGCGCCGCCTTGACCACCGGCTCGGTCCGCAGTTCCTCGCGCAGGTCGGCCAGCTCGTCGTCGTCGATGAGCCCCTTGCCGATCTTGCGGGCCTGCTGCCGGGCCAGCGCGTTCAGCAGCGACCTGACGAACACCGCGCGCGCCTGGTTGTGCGGGCGGCGCGAGCGCACGGCCTTGTTCTTGGCCGCGTCGAGCATGGCGCGGTCGACGGTGAGCGTCAGCCGGCCCACCGTCAGCTCGATGGGCTTGCGCGGCACCTTCTGCCGCTCGCGCACCGCGCGCTCGATCACCTGGGCCATCCGCGCGTCGCCCTTGACCGCGGCCACCTCCGGACGGTCGCGCCGGGTGGCGGTCACGCCCGGGTACAGCTCGCCCACGGTGGACAGCAGCACGTCGGTCTCGCCGAGCGAGGGCAGGACCTGCTCGATGTAGCGCAGGAAGGTGAGGTTGGGGCCGAGGATGAGTACTCACATGCGCTCCAGGC
>NZ_JBSFGJ010000741.1:0-2810 GCF_053596515.1 Nonomuraea sp. NPDC001684 | reverse complement strand
GGCCGCGCGGACCTTGTCCACCAGGGCGTCCAGCGCGGCGGCGTCGGAGACCTCGTAGCCGGTGGCCACCAGGTCGTCGGCGGGGCCCCCGGTGACGATCCAGCGGTGGGCCTTCTCGTCGGTGCGCAGGGTGAAGCCGCCGTCGGTCTTCTCGCCGAAGCGCATCCCCAGCAGCTCGACGGCGAAGTGCTCCCAGTCGGCGAGGTCGCTGACCTCGTAGACGACGTAACCGAGCTCCTTGACTCCGGACATCTCTCTTCGCCTCTCGGGTGACAGGTTCACGCGGGCACGGCCAGGCCGCTGACGTCGGCCGCGGCGACGAACTTGTCGGGACGGACGGCCACGGCGCGGGCGCCGTACCTGCGCAGCCAGGGCAGCAGGACCTCGTCGAGGTCGACCAGCTCCTCCGGTCCCTGCGTGTAGGCGGTCTTCGGCCGCACGGCGAGGTAGCGGGCGCCGAGCGCGTCCCAGCCGGCTCGCTCCTCCGCCGCCAGCAGGGTCGCCGGGTCGACGTCGTCGCCGAGCAGCACGAAGCCGTCGCCGAGCAGGTCGTCCAGGCGGGCCATCCGGCCGGTGGCGTCGCCGGCGACCGGCTGCGGGACCATCCGGCCGACGATGCTGGCGTCGCCCAGCGGCCCCCTGATCCAGCCGCCTTCGAGGACGGGCGGCGCGGTGAGCGGCGGCTCGTACGGCGTGACCGTGCCCTGGGGGACGGCGTTCATCGCGGCCTGCTCCTCCTCGGACAGCTCCTGCTTGATGACCCGTCCGAGCTGGACCGCGAGGCCGGTGTAGAAGGCGGTGTTCGGACGCCGTTCGGCCTCGTAGGTGTCCAGCCAGCTCTCGGGGAGCTCGCCCCTGATCACGCGGGCGAGCTTCCAGCCCAGGTTGTGGGCGTCGCGCATGCCGGACTGCATCCCGGCGCCGGCCCACGGCGGCATCAGGTGGGCCGCGTCCCCGGCCAGGAACACCCGGCCCTGGCGCCAGGTGTCGCACATCCGGACGTGGTGCTTGTAGAAGGCGTGCCGGTGGATCTCGACGTCCTGCTCGGTGACGCCCAGCGCCTTCAGCAGCGGCCAGACCTCGGCGCTGGTCGGGTAGTCCGCGGGGGACTCCTCCGGCTTGAGCGGGATCTCCCACCGGTGGTTGCCGGCGGAGAGCGCGATGTCGACGACCGGCCGCTCCTTGTCCGACCAGAACGTCAGGAAGTCGCGGTCGGGCCACCAGCGCTTGACGCGGCAGTCGATGACCACCCAGGTGACGTCGTTGGTGTCGCCCAGCAGGCGGCAGCCCACCTCGCCGCGGATCGTGCTGGCGCCGCCGTCGGCGGCGATGGCGTACCGGGCGCGGGTCGTGCGCGCCTGACCGGTCGCGGTGTCCGTGGCGGTGACGGTGACGCCGTCGGCGTCCTGGTCGATCCCCGTGACGTCGGCGCCGTAGTGGACGGTGATGCGGTCGCCGTGGTCCTGCGCGGCCGCGCGCAGCTCGGCCTCCATGGTCGGCTGGTAGATGTTGTAGAAGCGCGCCTTGCGGCCCAGCGTCGAGGGCGGGTGCTCGATCCGCATGATCTCCTGGCCACCGTAGGTGACCCAGCGCAGGGCCCGCTGGGGGTCGATCTTCTTCTCGATCCGCTCGTCGATGCCCAGGTCCTGGAAGATCCGCATCGTCCAGTCGTTGACGGTCACGGCCCGTGCCCGGGGGTAGATGTCCGTGTCCCGTTCCAGGGCGACGGCGGACACGCCGTACCTGGCGAGGGTGAGCGCGGCGATCACGCCGGTCGGGCCGTACCCGACGATCGCGACGTCCGCGTCGTAGCTGTCGGTCATGCGCTGACTCCGTTCTCGGCCGCCGGGGATCCGATGCGGCACTTTTGGACCAAACGTTCGGTCCAATTGTGAGGAGACTAACAACGACCTGCGGCGACGTGTCAAGACCTGTTCACGAACCGGTTACCCAGACCGCGTCCGCCCCCCGGCCGGACCGCCGGACGAGCCGCTGTGCCGGGGTCCCTAGAATTCGGCTGGTGGAGAAGTCGGCGCGGGAGGCGCACACCGGAAACAGCCGCGGCCGCCGGTCCCGGCAGGAGATCCTCGACGCGGCCGCCCGGGTGATGTCCGTGCGCGGCTACGCCGGGACGTCGATCTCGACGCTCGTGAAGGAGACGGGCCTGCCCAAGAGCGCCTTCTACCACCACTTCGAGTCCAAGGCGGGGCTGCTGTCGGCCGTCATGGCCCAGGGGGCGCGGGGCTTCTTCGAGGCCATGCGCGAGGCCCACCGCGACCCGCCGGCCGGCGGCACCCCCCGCGAACGCCTGGGCTGGTACCTGCGCCGGACCGGCGAGGTCTTCGTGCACCGCGAGGAGTTCCTCCGCCTGCTGCTGGTGCTGGTGATGAGCAACGAGGCCGCCGAGGCCCCGGAGGCGATGCGGACCGTCATCGACGTCCGCGCCGAGGGCCGCGACCTCATGCGGCACATGATCCGCTCGTCGTTCGCCGGCGAGGGCGAGGAGGCCGCGGACGCGGTCGCGGACGCCCTCGCCCACTTCGGCATGGCCGGATTCGACGGCGCCTTCGTCTCGCTCCAGTCCGGGGACGGCAAGCCGATCGCGGAGTTCATGGAGCAGCTCGCCGACGCCCTGGTGGCGATCGGCGAGTCACTGATCGCCGGCCGCCGGGGCGCGCCTGGCGGCTGACGGTCAGGCGGACCGCTGCTCGCGCCCGGCGGCGAGCGTGAGGGCGATGTCGACGATCATGTCCTCCTGGCCGCCGACCAGCCGGCGGCGGCCGCACTCCATCAGGATGCCGCGCACGTCG
>NZ_JBSFGJ010000740.1:0-2821 GCF_053596515.1 Nonomuraea sp. NPDC001684 | reverse complement strand
GGGGCTGTCCAACCCGGAGATCGCCGCCCGGCTGTTCGTCAGCCGGGGCACGGTCAAGACCCACCTGGCGCACGTCTACGCCAAGCTCCAGGTCGCCAACCGCACCGAGCTGGCCCGCGCGACCGCCGCCCGTCCCGCCGGCGAGGGGGACGAGGTCAGGCGTCCGGGTTGAGTTCGCGGCGGATCGCCTGGCTCGCCGCGCGGTGCTCGGCCGCGGCGGCCGGGTCGCTCCCGTCGAGCACGGCCGCGATGCCCTCGTGGGCCAGGGCCTCCTTGTGCCGCGCGCCCACCTTGGGCGCCAGGTCGAGGGCCTGGCGGTGCAGGCGCAGCGCCTCCTCCGGCAGGCCGGCCAGGCGGCAGGTCTCGGCGTAGCCGTAGAGGAAGTGCACCTTCCAGTGCTCCTCGAACAGCTCGTCCAGGAGGGCGAACGCCTCCCGGTGGCTCTCCAGCGCCTCCTCGTGGCGGCCCATCTGGCGCAGCGCGACGCCCAGGCAGTTGAGGCACCACGCCTCGTTGTGCTTGTGGCCGTCCTCGCGGGCCAGCTCCAGGGCCTGGCTCAGGTGCTGCGCGGCCTCGCCGGGCTCCTCGTGGACGATCGCCATGCCGAGGGTGATCCGGGCGGTCAGCGTGGCCGGCCAGCCGGGCTCGCCGTGCGTCCGCGCCAGCACGTCGCGGGCCAGCCGGGCGGCCTCCTCCCGGCGTCCCAGTTGCAGCATCGCCCACGCCTCGTCGGCGGCGGCGTGGGCCGCGCCGGTCGGGCAGCCGGCGTCGGCGTAGAGCCGGGCCGCCTGCCGGAAGAGGTCGAGCGGCTCCTCGACGTGGCCCTCGTCCCAGCTCAGGTAGCCGCGGCGCATCATCAGGTCCGCCGCGGAGCGGGCGTCGCCGGCCTGGGACACCAGGGGGGCCGCCGCCTCGTACGCGGCTCCGGCCTCGGCCATGCGGCCCGCGTTGTAACGGGCGAAGCCCAGGTCGCTGTGCGCCTCGGCGAGCTGCCACGGGTCGCCCAGGCGTTCGGCCGCCGCCAGCGAGCGTTCGAAGAGCACGTTGAGGTGGGTGGTGCCGCAGCGCCGGGCGAAGAACGCGCGCATGAAGCGGGGCAGCTCGCACGCGTGCGCGTCGGCGCCGGTGGCGACCGCCACCTCGAAGGCGCCCATGAGATTGGTGTACTCCGCGCCGAACCAGCCCAGCGCCGCGTGCTTGCTGCCGAAGGCCGGCAGGGCGGCCGGCGGGCTGCCCGCGGACGCGGCCCGGCTGCCCGACTCGTACGGCATCGCGGCGTCGGCGGCGGCCGCCGCGTGCACGTAGTAGTCGAGCACCCGGCCCAGCGCCTGCTCCCGCTCGGCCGGCGTGTCCTGCTCCTCGGCGGCCCGGCGCGCGTGCTGGTGGACGAGGTCGTGCAGCGTGTACCGGCCGGGCGAGGGCTGCTGGACGAGGTGGGCGTCGAGCAGGTCCTCCAGCATCGCCCGCGCGTCGCGCAGCGGCACCCCGGCCAGGGCGGCGGCCACGTAGTCGTCGAAGGAGGACCCGGACAGCAGGCCCAGCAGCCGGAACAGGCGGCGCTGTGCCCGGTCGAGCTGGCGTACGGACATGGCGAAGGCGGTGTCGAACTCGCTCGGCCCCTCGGCCATGCGCTCGACCAGGATGCCGACGGTCCAACCTGGCCGGTGGCGCAGCCGGGCTCCGGCCAGCCGCAGGGCCAGCGGCAGGTGGCCGCACAGCCGCAGCACCTCGGCCGCCGCCTCCGGGTCCTGGGCCAGCCGCCCGTCGGGCCCGCTGGGGTCGCCGCTGGCACGGGCCAGCAGCTCGGCGCTCTCCTGCGGGGTGAGCACGTCCAGCGAGACGGGCGGCACCTCCTCCAGGCCCAGCAGCCGGTTGCGGCTGGTGATCAGGGCGACGGACTCGCCCGCGCCGGGCAGCAGCATGCGGACCTGGTCGGCGCCGGCGGCGTTGTCGAGGACCACGACGGCCCGCCGCCCGGCCAGCTCGGCCCGCCAGCAGGCGGCCAGCGGCTCGATGCCGCCCTCCTGCGGGATCTTCTCCGAGGGCACGTCGAGCGCGGCGAGCAGCGACCGCAGCGCGGGGTCGGGGTCGAGCGGTTCCCGCCCGTCGGTGAACCCGTGCAGGTCCAGGTAGAGCTGGGCGTCGGGGTAGTCGGCGGCGAGCCGGTGCGCGGCGTGCACGGCCAGGCACGTCTTGCCGACGCCGGCCATGCCGTCCACGGCGACCACCCGGCTCTGCGCGACCGCGGCGAGCACGGCGTCGAGATGGGCCGCGCGCCCGGTGAAGTCCGGCACGTCGCGCGGCAGGTCGTTGCGCGGCGGACGGGGAGCACCGGCGGGCGCCGAGGGCGGCTGGACCTGGCGGCTCGTCTTGGGCGGCGCCGGAAGGGGGTTGGCCGCCCGGTCCCACAGCGGGCGCAGCGGGCGCGGGTCGCGCTTGACCAGGCGGCACAGCTCGATCACCGCGGCCCACGGCGGCACCGACTGGCCGCTGAGGTAGCGCGACAACGACGACGAGCTGAGGCCCGTCTCGCGGGCGAGCGCCCGTACGCCGTGCCCGGAGAGCTCCTGGAGCAGGCGCAGGCGGGTGGCCAGCTCGTCCTGGGGGTCCGCCGTCTGCTGTCGAGTCACGCGTTCCTGCCTCTCTGTCCCGTCGCGGAAGAAACTTACCGGGACGAATCGCCGCAGGCCACCGGCATTCCGGCTGTCCCACGGTGTCCCACGGGCATCGTCGCGGCGGGGCCGCTGCGCTGAGATGGAGTCACGCCCCGGGGGACGGGGCGCCGACCAGGAAAAAGGGAGAAACCACCATGCAGTCCCGG
>NZ_JBSFGJ010000739.1:0-2824 GCF_053596515.1 Nonomuraea sp. NPDC001684 | reverse complement strand
CGAGGCGGCCGAGCACGACGTCACCGGCCTGATCGAGTCCAGGTGCCGGTTGAACCTGGCGGCTCTGGCGTACTGCCGGGGGTCCTGGGACGGCGCGACGACCGACTGCTCCCGGCAGCCTCCTCAGCCACCGGGCGCGAGCCGCTCCCCGCAGACGCCTCACCTGCCAGGTGAGGCATGCTCCCAGCAGCCCCCTCACCCAGCGGGTGGGGCATGCTCCCAGCAGCCTCCTCGCCCACCGGGTGGGGCATGCTCCCGGCGGCCCCCTCGCCCAGCGGGTGCGGGCCGCTGTCGGCAGCCCCCTCGCCCAGCGGGTGCGGCATGCTCCTGGCAGAGTCGCCACCCGCCGGCCGCGGGCTGGCTCCAGGGTGCTCCTCGGCCGCCGGGGGCGTCTCCTGCTCGGAGTCCGTCCGCAGGAACGGGATCACCTCGCCGCCGTCGTCGTCGGAGGTGGTGTTCACGCGGCCACCTCGCCGGTCGGACGCCCGGCGGGCGAGATCGGGGCCTGCGCACGAACCATGCCCTCACAACGGGCCTCGTGACGGGCCTCGTGGTGCCGCCCGGTCATGAGGCAGGTCCGTCGGCCGCCGCGGGGGGCGGTTCGACGGGCCTGCCTGGGGGTCTGTCGGTGGCGCGTTCGGAGTCGAGGGCGTCCTGAAGCAGCACGACGGCGGCCGCCTGGTCGACGACCCCGCGCTGCTTCTTGGCGCGTACGCCGCTGGCCCGCAGCCCGTGCTGGGCCGCGACCGTGGTGAGCCGCTCGTCGAACAGCCGCACGGGCGTGGGCGCCAGCCGGCCGGCCAGCTCGGCGGCGAACGCGCGGGCCAGCCCGGCCGCCTGCCCCTCACGCCCGGACAGCGACGTGGGCAACCCCACGATCACCTCGATCGCCTCGTGCTCGGCGACGATCTCGGCGAGGCGGTCGAGGTCGCCCTTGCCCCGGCGTACGGTCTCGACCGGCGTGGCCAGCGTCCCGCTGGGATCGCTGCGCGCCACGCCGATGCGGACGGAACCGACGTCGACGCCGATCCGCGAACCGAACCTCATGTCATCCGATCTGCTCGCCGATGGCCTGTTCGACCAGGCCGAGCGCGTCGCCGATCGCCTCGGGCCGCGTACCGCCGCCCTGCGCGACATCGTCCTTGCCGCCACCGCCACCCCCAAGAGCCTTGGCGGCGACGCCGACCAGCCTTCCGGCCTTGAGCCCCCGCTCGCGCCCCGCCTCGTTGACCGCGGCGACCACCACGGGCCGGTCGGAGGGGGCGCCGGCGATCACCACGACCGCCGGCCGGTCGGCCGGGAATCTGCCACGCACATCAAGCGCGAGCTTACGCAGGTCGTCGGCGCCGGTGCCATCAGGCGCGCGGTGTGTCACCACGGAGACTCCGTGCAGGTCACGGGCCTGGGACGCCAGCTCGCCGGCCACCTGGAGCACCTGCGCCGAGCGGACCTTCTCCAGCTCCTTCTCGGCGGTGCGCAGGCGGGTGACGATGCCCTCGATGCGCTCGGGCAGCTCCTCGCGGCGCGCCTTGAGCTGCTCGGACAGCTGGGCCACCAGCACGCTCTCGCGGGCCAGGAAGCGGAAGGCGTCGATGCCGACCAGCGCCTCGACCCGGCGCACGCCCGCGCCGACCGACTGCTCGCCCAGCACCTTGACCAGGCCGAGCTGCCCGGAGCTGTGGACGTGCGTGCCGCCGCACAGCTCGCGCGAGTAGTCGCCGATCTCGACCACGCGGACCTCGTCGCCGTACTTCTCGCCGAACATCGCCAGCGCGCCCATCGCCCTGGCCTCGGCCTGGGAGGTGTAGAACGCGTTGACCTTGAGGTCGTTGATCAGCACCGCGTTGACCTCGTCCTCGACGTCGCGCAGCACGCTGGCCGGGACGGCGCCCGCCGCGGTGAAGTCGAAGCGGAAACGGCCCGGGGAGTTCTCCGAGCCCGCCTGCGCGGCCGTCTCGCCCAGCGCGTTCTTGAAGCCGCGGTGGACCAGGTGGGTGGCGCTGTGGCTGCGCGAGATGGCCCGGCGGCGCTCGACGTCGATCTCGGCCTGCGCCTCGTCGCCCGCCTTCAGCTCACCGCTGCGGACCTTGCCGCGGTGGACGATCAGGCCCTTGAGCGGCGACTGCACGTCGAGGATCTCGACCTCGGCGCCCGCCGTGCGGATGACGCCCTGGTCGGCGAGCTGGCCGCCGCCCTCGGCGTAGAACGGGGTGCGGCCGAGCACGATCTCGACGGTCGTGCCCGCGCCGGCCGCCGGCACGCTGACGCCGTCGACCAGGATGCCGACGACGGTGGTCTCGGCCTCGGTCTCGTCGTAGCCCAGGAAGTCGATCTTGCCGGCCTTCTCCAGCAGGTGGCCGAAGACCGAGATGTCGGCGTTGCCGGTCTTCTTGGCCGCCGCGTCGGCCTTGGCCCGCTGCCGCTGCTCCTTCATCAGGCGGCGGAAGCCCTCTTCGTCGACCTTCAGGCCCTGCTCGGCCGCCATCTCCAGGGTGAGGTCGATGGGGAAGCCGTAGGTGTCGTGAAGCTGGAAGGCCTGGTCGCCCGAGAGCGTCGAGCCGGACTTGCGCTTGGTCTCCTCGACCGCCACGTCGAAGATCGCGGTGCCGGTGCGGAGGGTGCCGAGGAAGGACGTCTCCTCGGCGTCGATGACCGCGTGGATCTGCGGCGCGTCGGCCTTGAGCTCGGGGTACTGCTCGCCCATCACGTTGATCGCGACGTCGGTCAGCTCGTGCATGTAGCGCTCGTCGCCGGAGCCGAGCAGGCGCAGGTTGCGCACCGAGCGGCGCAGGATGCGGCGCAGCACGTAGCCGCGGCCCTCGTT
>NZ_JBSFGJ010000738.1:0-2835 GCF_053596515.1 Nonomuraea sp. NPDC001684 | reverse complement strand
GGACGGGGGAACCACGGCCGGCACGCGCTAGCGCCGCCTGGCCAGGTCGGCGGCCCCGACCACCCCCGCGGACGCGCCCAGCTCGGCCAGCCGGATGTCGGCGAGCGGCCGGTGGCCGTGGCCGGTGAGCTGCCTGGCGAACACCTCGCGGGCCTCGTCGAGGAACAGGTCGGCGGCCCGGGAGACGCCGCCGCCGACGATGAAGCAGCCGGGGTCGAGCACGGCGGCCAGGTCGGCCATGCCCTGCCCGAGCCAGTCGGCCAGGCTGCGGAAGGCGGCCAGCGAGGCCTTGTCGCCCAGCCGGGCGGCCTCGGTCACCTCTTCGCCCTCGATCCGGCCGCCGGCCAGGCCGAGCAGGATCTCGGCGCGGTCGGGCTGCCGGGCGGCGATCTCCCTGGCCTCCTTGACCAGGGCCTGGCCGCTGGCGTACTGCTCCCAGCAGCCGATGTTGCCGCAGCCGCACACCCGTCCGTCGGGCACGACCTGCATGTGGCCGAGCTCGGCGCCCATGCCCCAGCGGCCGCGGTAGAGGGCGCCGTCGATGACGATGCCGCCGCCGATGCCGGTACCGAGCGTCAGGCAGACCACGTGGGACTGGCCGCGCCCGGCGCCGAACCTGGTCTCGCCCCAGGCCATGGCGTTGGCGTCGTTCTCGATCACGACGGGCAGGCCGACCAGGTCGCCGATCTTCTTCTGCAGCGGCTCCTCGCGCCAGGCGAGGTTGGGGGCGAAGCGCACGATCGAGCGGGTCTCGTCGACGAACCCGGCCGCGCCGACGCCTACCGCCTCGACGTCCCTGCCCTGCGACAGCTCGCGGACGACGTCCGCGACCGTGTCGGCGACCACGTCGGGCCGGTCGGCCGCGGTCGGCCTGAGCGTGTGTTCGACGATCTCGCCGTTGTCGTCGACCACGCCCGCGGCGACCTTGGTACCGCCGATGTCGACACCGATCGTGAGCATGCCGCGTGTCTCCCTATCCCAGATCTATGTGTTCCACGTCGCCGCGATCGCGGTCACGGGTGTCGCGCGGCCCGCGGGGGGCGGGCCTGCTCAGCGCGTCGAACGCCCCGCGCACCGCGGCGAACAGCTCGCCGCCCGCGGCCACCAGGTGGCCGGTCACGTCGGAGCCCGACTCCCGCTGCGCCGCGATCGCCCGGCACACCGGGCAGGCGCGGCAGATGTACTCGTCGTGGGGCTCGGACACCGCCTCGCTCCACACGTCCCGCTCCTTGCGGGCGCCGCCGCCCGTGAAGGAGTTGTAGACGGTCTTGCCGACCTGGCGCGTGGCGCGCCCCTGGATCGTCTCGAACAGCTTGCGCGCCTCGTCGGCCACGGTGCCGATGGGGTCTCTGTCGTTGTTCTCGGTCATCTGGCCCTCCCTGCGTATGGTTCGCTCATCCTGCTCAACTCATTCGGAGCCGGATTCGCTCCCCACACTGAACCGTATTCTCAGCGCGCCGTCGCGGAGCACGGCGGAGCCGATCTTCCTGCGGGCCAGCGCCGCGGGCAGCGCCAGGATCCTGCGGTACGGGCCGGCGGTGATGATGAGCTCGTCGCCCTTGCGGGCCAGGTCGACGTCGTCATGGTCGGCCCCTGGGAGGGCGAGCGTCAGCTCGTCGGCGCTGAGCCGCAGCGGCGGCTCGACGGCGGGCGCCGCGAACGGGTCGGTGTCCCCGTAGACGGAGGCGCCCACCTCGGCCAGCGCGCGCCGACCCACCGGCTCGGCGGGCAGGTAGGGAACGGTGTGGACGGGCAGCGGCGCGAACGACTCCTCGGCCTCGGCCAGCAGCCTGGCCTGGGCGCTCACCCAGTTGGCCCGCCACTCGTCGGCGCCGCCGGCCGGGAAGACGCGGTTGGCGATGACGGCGTCGACGCGGTAGCCGTACAGGTTGAGCGAGGTGAGGGTGCGCCTGGCCTCGGCGAGCACCACGGCCTCGGGGGTGAGCACGAGCCGCACGGACGCGCTGTCGCCGGTGAGCAGCTCGCGCACCTCCATCAGCCCGCGGTGGAACCGCTCGGCGGCGTTCATGACGTCGTCGCCCGGCGCGCTGACCCGGGCCACGCTGCGCATGAACGGCGAGACGACCTTGACCAGCTTGCGGCCGACCGGCATGAGCCTGGTGACGTGCCAGTCGAGCGCCTCGGGCAGGGCCAGCAGCCGCAGCGTCTCGGCGGTGGGGGCGCAGTCGATGACGATGACGTCCCAGGCGCCGTGGCGGGCGTGCTCGCGCAGTTCGAGCAGGGCGATGACCTCCTCGGCGCCGGGCAGGACAGTGATCTCCTCGGAGGTGATCTCGTCGAGGCCGAGCTCGGTGAGCACGCCCCTGGCGTAGTGCTGCAGGTCGCCCCAGTGGCGCTCCAGGGTCTTCTGCGTGTCGACCTGGTGCAGGTGGAGGCCCGGCGCGATCTCGCCGGGCTCGACGGCGAGCGCGTCGGCCAGCGAGTGGGCGGTGTCGGTGGAGACGATCAGCGTCTTGAGCCCGCGTTCGGCGGCCAGCGTGGCGGTCGCGGCGGCGGCGGTGGTCTTGCCCACGCCGCCCTTGCCGGTGAAGAGCAGGACCCGGGGGCTCACCGGGTACGGCCCTCGACGCGCTTCTTCAGCCCCTTGAGCGCGGTGTCCACGATCACCTTCTCGGCCTTGCGCTTGATCATCCCGATCATGGGCACCGTGAGGTCGACGGTGAGCTCGTACGTCACGTCGGTGCCACTGCCCGTCTCGGCGAGCTGGTAACTTCCGCGCAGGTCGCCGACCATCTTGCCCGGCTCGACCACCTGCCAGCGCACGTTGTCGTCGCCGTCCCAGGTGTAGGCCAGGGTGTAGGTGTCGTTGATCAC
>NZ_JBSFGJ010000737.1:0-2844 GCF_053596515.1 Nonomuraea sp. NPDC001684 | reverse complement strand
GTCGCCGGTAGGCCACGCCCATCCGGTCCAGCAGGGGAAGGTGATCGGCCAGCCGCCGGGTGAAGCCGCCCAGGTCGCGGCCCGCCGACCAGGCGGCCTCGGCCACGGCGCACAGGCGCGGGAAGGCGTTGTGGTCGAAGCGTTCCCTGGTGGGCAGGTACTCACCCCACAGCTGGGCCTGCAGGCCGAGCACGGAGTCGCCGGCGTCGTACCCGTAGACCGTCTCCAGGGCCCGCGGCCCGTCGAGCCCGGCCTCGGCGACCCGCCGCGCGGCCTCGGGGTCGGCGGCCCACTCGCCGGCGCGCACCTCGTCCCCGCCGATGTGCACGTACCGGGACGGGAACACCTCGCACAGCTCGTCCAGCACGTCGCGGGCGAACCCGGCGGCCCGCTCGCCCACGTTGAGCACGTGGGAGGAGATGCCCCACGACGTCCGCACCTGGACGGGCGTCCCGGAGGGGTGGCCCAGCCACGGGCAGGCGGCGATGGCGGCCTGCGAGTGGCCGGGGAACTCGATCTCGGGGACCACGCTCACGCCGCGCGCCGCCGCGTAGGCCACCAGGTCGCGCAGCTCCCGCTGGGTGTAGAAGCCGCCGTGCGGGACGCCGTCGAACCGGCCCTCGCGGGCGTGCCCGGCCGGCGACTCGGCGCGGCGGGCCCCGGCCTCGGTCAGCCGCGGGTGCGCGCGCACCTCGAACCGCCAGCCCTGGTCGTCGGTCAGGTGCAGGTGCAGCACGTTGAACTTGTGCAACGCCAGCAGGTCGACGTACGAGCGCAGGAAGGACATCGGACGCCACCAGCGGGCCACGTCGATCATCACGCCGCGCCAGGCGTACCTGGGCACGTCGCGCACCGTCCCGCAGGGCACGCCGCCGGGGCCGTCGAGCTGGCGCAACGTCTGCACGCCCCAGCGCAGCCCGGCGACGTCCGCCGCGGCGACGACGGCCCGCTCCGGGGTGACGTCGAGGGTGTAGCCCTCCGCGCCGAGCGACGGGTCCGGCACCAGGCGCAGCTCGATCTCGCCGGAGGCGTCGCCGCCGGTGGCCGGTCCGAGCAGCTCCCTGGCCAGGGCGGCGTGCGGCCCGCGCACCGGCGCGCGCACGCCGGGCTGGAACGTTCCCTCGCCCCGGTGTACCGAGGCGGCCAGGGGGATCACCGTCCCAGCACCGTTCGGAAGGCGGCCAGGGCCTCGCCGACGGGCGCCGCGTCGGGGTACCAGGCGCGTTCCCACTCCAGCGCCAGGAAGCCCGCGTAGCCGATCCGGTCCAGCTCGGCCAGCACGCCCGGCACGCCCACCGCGCCCTTGCCCGGCAGCACCGGCGCGAGGTCGGCGGGCGAGGCCGCGTCCTTGATCTGCACGTGCCGCAGGTACGGGCCCAGCGCATCCGCGGTGGCCGCGGCGCTCTCGCCGGCCCGCCACGGGTTGACCACGTCCCACAGCGCGCCGACGCGCGGCGAGCCGACCCCGGCCAGCACGCCGGCGACCGCCTGGCCCGTCAGGAACACGTCGTGCGTCTCCAGCAGCACGTCCACGCCGTTGTCCGGCAGCCGACCGGCCACGTCCGCGAGCCTCCGAGTCGCGGCGGCGGCCGGGTCGTCCTGTCCTTCGACCCCGCCGAAGACCCGCACGTACGGCGAGCCGAGCGCTTCGGCGATCTCGACGTGGCGCAGCACCTCGGCCACCGGGTCGCCGTCCGGCCGGGCCACGCGGGTGTAGGAGCACACGGCGACGATCCCGATCCCGGCGGCGGCGAACGTCCGGGCGATCGAGCGCAGCTCGACGGCGGGGGTGTCCGGCGCGACGATCTCACCTTCGGCGCAGCGCAGCTCGACGGCGGCGCAGCCGTACCGGGCGGCGGTGGCGACGACCTCCTCGGCCGGTGCGCCCGGCATGCCGAGCGTGCTGAACGCGAGCGGGTTCATGACTGTCCCTTCACTGTGACGGTGGAGCCCCGGCGGGCGGACTCGTAGACGGCCAGGGCGACGTCGAGGACCGACAGGGCGTACTCGGCGGTGACCTCGGGGGCGGTCCGGCCGGCGCAGGCCCGCGCGAAGTCGGCGAGCTGCGCGGCGAACGCGGTGGCCATCTCGCCGATGCCGGGCGCGGCGACCTGAGTGGCGACGCCGCCCCGGAAGGACCAGACGCCCTCGCCGCGGCTGATGCGCAGCGCGCCCTCGCCGCACACGATCTCCGCCTCGTCGGTGAACGGCAGGCCGGTGCCGGTGACCGAGATCGTCGACCGGGTGCCGTCGGCGTGCCGGGCCAGGGCGACCGCCTCGGTCTCCACCGACCCGCCGGCGGGCCCGGCGACGTGCGCGGTGACCTCCGCGATCGGCGAGCCGACCAGCATCTGAAGCTTGTCGATGCTGTGCGTGCCGACGTTGAGCACGATGCCGCCGCCGGCCATGTCGGCGTCGAGGAACCAGCGGGGGCGCGTCGGGTCGGCGTAGTCGGCGGTGCGCCGCTCGGCGGCCACCACGACCTGGCCGAGCTCGCCCGAGGCGAGGAACCCGGCCGCCGCGCGCAACATCGGGACGAAGCGCAGCACGTGCCCGACGGCGAACACGACGCCGGCCGCCCGGCACGCCTCGATCATGCGGACGGCGTCCTCGCGGGTGGTGGCGATCGGCTTCTCCACGAGCACGTGCAGCCCGGCCGCGGCGGCGTCGAGGGTGATCGGGGCGTGCAGCGCGTGCGGCACGGTGATCACGACCGCGTCGAGGCCGCCGGCGTCGAGCATCGCCCGGTGGTCGGTGAAGACGCGGGCGCCGGGGGGGGGGGGGCGCCGGGGGGGGGCCCCCCCCCCCCCCCCCCCCCCCCCCCCCCCCAGCAAACCCCCCCCC
>NZ_JBSFGJ010000736.1:0-2872 GCF_053596515.1 Nonomuraea sp. NPDC001684 | reverse complement strand
GACCCCGATCCCGCGACCGGCGACGTCGCGGCCCCCGGTTTCCTGACCCGCGGCGTGCTCGACCCCGAGCGGTACTACTACCGCCGCCTGTACACCGACGCCGTGCGGGCCGTCGCGGCGGTGCGCACGCATCCGGAGGTGGACGCGTCCAGGATCGCGGTGACCGGGACCAGCCAGGGCGGCGGGATCGCCCTGGCCGTGGCCGGGCTCGTCCCCGACCTCGTGGCCGTCATGCCGGACGTGCCGTTCCTGTGCCACTTCGGGCGGGCGACGACCTTCACCGACCAGCCGCCGTACGTGGAGTTCACCCGGTTCGTGAAGCTACACCGGGAACACGCCGAGACGGCGATGCGCACCCTGTCGTACTTCGACGGCGCGACGCTCGCCCGCCGGGCCAACGCGCCGACGCTCTTCTCCGTCGGCCTCATGGACCGCATCTGCCCGCCCTCGACGGTGTACGCGGCCTTCAACCACTACGGCGCGCTCCACGACCTGCCCGAGGCGCGCAAGCGGATCAGCGTCTACCCGTTCAACGACCACGAGGGCGGCGGCCCGGCGCACGAGGCCGTCAAGCTCGCCTGGCTGGCGGACCGGCTGCAATCGATACCTGCTAACCGATGATCGCGTATCATGACAGCGGGGATCGGGGACGCGCGAGATCGCATGATGAGGACTTCATGGCATCGACACGGCAAGCCAACAGTGACTTCGCCTCCAGACTGGCCACGAGCAAAGACTCGGTCCGTCCCACCTTGATCTCCGATCGGGTGTACGAGCTGCTCCGCCAGGCCATCGTCGAGGGCGACCTCGCGCCGAACGAGCGCGTGGTGGAGTCGGAGATCGCACGCCGTCTGGGCGTGAGTCAAGCGCCGGTTCGCGAGGCCGTCAAGCAGCTGGCCCGCGAGGGGCTGCTCGTGCACGTGCCGCGCCGCGGCAACTTCGTCGTCGAGATCTCCACCGAGCACGCCGAGTACGCCCGCCAGGTGCGCGAGCCGCTCGAACGCCTCGCCGCCCAGCTCGCCGCCGGGCACGTCACCGACGACCAGCTCCGCGAGCTGGAGGAGCTGGTCGAGCAGATGCACCAGGCCGTGGCGATGAACGACGTCGGCAGGTTCCGCGACATCGACATCGCCTTCCACACCAGGGTCAGCCAGATCGCGGGGAACCCGTTCCTGACCCGGATGTGGGAGGTCCTCGAACCGAGCCTGCGCGCGCTGCGCGCCATCGCCGACCCGCTCTTCGACGGCGACTGGCACGCGATGGCCGACGAGCACGGCCGCCTGGTCTCGCTGCTGCGCGACGGCGACCCCGCCAAGGCGGCCGAGGCGTTCGCCGACCATTCCGCGGGCCGCTCCCCCGTCCCCGACCGCCGCGCCCGCAGGAAGAGCAAGCCCTCTACTGGCTGAGTCCAGGATGTTGTTGTTCCAGGTGGGAATCGCCGGATTCCACCCCCTGAATCCCGCTAACGTGGGGCACATGGCAGTTGATCAACACGGAGGTGCGGGGGTGGCCGGCGACAGGCGGGCGGGGGTCGATCTCAGGACGAACGTGCCGCACTCGGCGCGGGTCTACGACTACCTCCTGGGGGGCAAGGACAACTTCGCGGCCGACCGCACGGCGGCCGAGGAGGTCATCAAGATCGCCCCCTACATGCCGACGTCCGTACGCGCCAACCGCGACTTCATGGTCAGGGTGACCCGCCACCTGGCGGCCGAGCGCGGCGTCGACCAGTTCATCGACATCGGCACCGGGCTGCCCACCTCGCCCAACCTGCACGAGGTGGCCCAGCAGGCCGACCCCGCCGCCCGGGTCGTCTACGTGGACAACGATCCGCTCGTCCTCGTCCACGCCCGCGCCCTGCTCACCAGCAGCCCGGAGGGCAGAACCCGCTACATCCAGGCCGACCTGAACGACCCGGACGCCATCATCGGCTCGGCCGAGGTCCGCGACACCTTCGACTTCACCCGTCCCGTCGCGCTGTGCCTGATCGCCGTGGTGCACTTCGTCCCCGACGACTCCGACGTGCGCTCGATCATCGAGCACCTGATGAAGCCGCTGCCGCCGGGCAGCTTCCTGGCCCTGTCCACCATCACGCTGGACAGCGCGCCGAGCCGGCTGGTGAGCGAGGCCGTCGCCCAGTACAACCGGCGCGGCATCATGTCCAAGGCCCGTACCAGGGCGCAGATCGAGGAGTTCTTCACCGGGTTCGAGCTCATCGAGCCGGGTGTGGTGCCGGTGCACCGGTGGCGGCCCGACGAACGGGCGCTGCTCGTGGAGGACTCCATGGTCTCGATGTACGGCGGCCTCGCCGTCAAGACCTGACCGGCCACCGGAGGGCGGCGGTGAGGGCTCTGAACTCGGTGATGCGCAAGGCCCGCGCGGCCAGGCCGTAGAGGGCGGCGCCGATCGCGGCCGCGGTGCAGAGGGTGACGAGCGAGCCGGTCCAGTCCGTCCCGAGCCTGGCGCCGAGGACGCGGTTGACGACGGCCGCGGCCAGACCCGCGACGATCGCCGCGGCGAGCATCCGGGTGTGGGTGCCGAGAAGGCGGTGTCCGTCGACTCTGCCGATCCGGCGGCGCAGCATCTGGGCCGTGAGGAGCATCCCCGCGGTGTAGGCGACGGCGGAGCAGGCGGCGAGGGCGATGACCACGTTCGGTCCGGGCGCGAGTCGCGCGGCGGTCAGGCCGGCGGCGACGGTGACGGCGGAGACGCCGACGCTCAGCAGAGCCGGGGTGCGGGTGTCGCCGAGCGCGTAGAAGACCCGCACCATGATCTGGTAGCCGGCGAACGGGACGAGGGCGAGGCCGTGGACGGCGAGCACCGAGCCGGTGAGGCGGGCGGCGGCGGGCGAGGCGTTGCCGTGGGCGAACAG
>NZ_JBSFGJ010000735.1:0-2881 GCF_053596515.1 Nonomuraea sp. NPDC001684 | reverse complement strand
CGACGCCGCTGTAGACGGTGGCGAAGGCGTAGTCGCGGTCGAAGTCGTGCAGGTCCTCGAAGTCGTAGTGGGTGATGCCCTGCTTGCCGACGTACAGGCCGTAGGGGGTGGCGCCGTCGGAGTAGGCGGGGACGAAGACCCACTTGCCGAGCGCGCCCATCGGGGCCTCGACGTCGAACACGCAGTGGCCCGCGGTGGCCACCAGGTTGCGGTAGGCCGACTGCACCGAGGTGCCGGTGCACCAGTGGGGCAGCCCGTCGCCGCCGATGAAGAACACCTTGCCGGACGTCACGACCTCGTCGCCGGGCGGCGGGCTCTCGGCCCCGATCGGCGGGGTGCTGACCGCGGGCCCGTCCGGGACGACGCCGGTGGACAGGCGCTCGCCCCCCGTCGCCGCGGCCAGCACGGTGTACGGCGTGGCGGCCCGCAGGTTGGCGGCGTCGTCGGCGAGCCAGAACCCGGCCACCTCCCTGGCCTTGTCCACGACGGTGGCCAGCGGGACCGTCGCGACGGTGGCCGCCCGCGCGGCCCCGGCCACGACGACGGGGGTCAGCAGGCTCAGCGCGGCGGCTGACGCGATCATTGCACGCCTCAAGGACATCTCTCCGTCCGGTGGGGCCGGCCGGACGGCCCGGCCGGCGAACACCAAGATCGTAAGCACGGCCGGCGACGGAAGCCCACACGTTTTGGATCACATGTTCGAAACGGTGGGGCGAGCGGAAACACGCGTGGCCCACCACCCGGAGGTGATGGGCCACGCCGGAGGGAAGCCGCGCGGGTCAGGACCGCTTGCGGCCCACCGCGCACAGGTGGTAGTCGCCGTCGATCGGGGACGGGTCGGTGTCGGGGTCGGGACGCCACTCGCGGGTGTTGACGATGCCCGGCTCCAGGAGGTCGAAGCCGTCCAGCATGGAGGCGAACACCGACCGCCGGCGGGCCGTGAACGGCGAGGTCGCGTTGCGGTAGACGGCGCTGACGTCGTCGGCCTTGCTGGGCATGGTGTCGGGGGCGACGTGCGTCAGCACGATGTGGCTGCCCGCGGGCAGCAGGTCGCGGTAACGGTGGACGACGCCCACCGGGTCCTCGGCGTCGGTGACGAAGTGCAGCAGCGAGACCACCAGCAGCGCGATCGGCCGGGAGAAGTCCAGCACCTCCGCCGCCCGCTCCATGACGGCCTCCGGCCGCCGCAGGTCGCCCTCCTGGACGGTGACGTCGGGCGAGTGGCCGAGCAGGGCGCGGGAGTGGGTGAGCACGACCGAGTCGTTGTCCACGTAGACGATCTTCGCGCCCTCGATCACCTCGTGCACGTGGCCCGCGGTCGGCAGCCCCGACCCGATGTCGAGGAACTGGTCGACGCCCGCCTGCCGCAGGTGGCGCACGGCGCGCTGGAGGAAGGCCCGGCTGTTGCGGGCGTCGCCCCTGATCTCGGGGATGATCGACAGCACCTTCTCCGCGGCGGCCCGGTCGGACGCGAAGTTGTCCTTCCCGCCGAGGTAGTAGTCGTACATCCGCGCCACGTTGGGCACCGCGGCGCTGACGCCCGGCGGGACTCGGTCACTCATCATGTGCCAAACCTAGACGATCTAGGGCTGACGTTGGGATGATCTCTGCCATGTTAGGTCTCGACCCCGCGACGGGGATCAGCAGGACCAACCTCTGGGCATGCATGGGGCTCGGGCTCCTCGGCACGGCGGTCATCACGTTCCTGCCGGCCGCCCAGCCGTACCTGCTCACCGACGCGCTGGGGCTGTCCGGCGACGACCTGGGCCGCACGACCGGCTACCTCCAGGTCGCCGCGGAGGTGGCGCTCATCCTGAGCCTGGCCTGGTACGGCGCGCTCGCCGACCGGATCGGCCGGCGGCCGGTCGCCGTGGCGGGGCTGCTGCTGTGCGCCCTGGGCGCGGCGCTCTACCCGTTCGCGGGCAACGTCGCCGTCCTGGTCGCCCTGCGGGTCGTGTTCGCCCTCGGGATCGCCGCCCTGAACGTCACCATGTCCGCGATCACCGCCGACTACGTGCGCGACCGCGCGCGCGGCAAGGCCTACGGCTGGCTCGGCCTGTTCAGCGGCATCGGCGCGGTGATCGCGGTGCTGGTGCTGGTACGCCTGCCGAACATGCTGGAGGGCGGCGGCATGGCCCCGGCCACGGCGGCCAAGGTGGGCTTCCTGGTGGTCGCCGGGCTGGTGCTGCTGGGCGCGCTGGCCCTGCGCGGCACGCTGGCCCCGGGCCTTGCCACGTCCGTCGAGCCGCCCGCCGGGCACTCGGCCGGGCAGCAGGCCGGTGAGCGGGCCGGGCTGGGCCGGCTGGTCGTCGAGGGCGTGCGGCTGGCCCGCGACCCCGGCGTGGCGCTGTCGTACGCGGCGTCCTTCGTGGCCAGGGCCGACCTGGCGCTGGTGGCGAGCTTCCTGTCGTTGTGGATCGTGGACTACGCCAAGGCCGTGCGCGGCATGTCCGCCACCGAGGCCCTGGCCAAGAGCGGCGCGATCGTGGGCATCGCGTACATGGTGATCGTGGTGGGCGCGCCGCTGTTCGGCTGGCTCGGCGACCGGATGCGGCGGCAGGACGTGGTGATCCTGGCCCAGGCGCTGGCCGGGGCCGCGTACCTGTCGACGCTGCTGGTCAGCGACCCGCTCGGGCCGGGGATGATGCTGGTGGCGGCGGCCGTCGGGCTGGGCGAGATCAGCGTCATCACCACGGCGGGCCCGCTGCTGGCCCAGCAGGTGCCGGCCCGCTACCGGGGCTCCAGCTTCGGCGTCCAGACGCTCTGCGGCGCGATCGGCATCTTCGTCATCTCCGGCCTCGGCGGCTGGCTCTACGACCTGTGGCGGCCCGCGGCCCCCTTCGCGCTGGCGGGCGCGTGCGGCCTGCTGGTCGCCCTGTTC
>NZ_JBSFGJ010000734.1:0-2888 GCF_053596515.1 Nonomuraea sp. NPDC001684 | reverse complement strand
GGTCGTGCTGATCGGCATCGTGGGCGCGGCCAACCTCGCTTCCGCCTTCGCCACCAGCTTCGCCGTCGTCCTGCTGGCCCGCTTCTTGATCGGCATCAGTGTCGGCGGCTTCTGGTCCCTGGCCGGCGGCATCGCCCTGCGCCTGGTGCCCGAACGCCACGTGGCCCGCGCCACCGCGGTCGTCTTCGGTGGCGTCGAAACCGCCTCCGTGCTCGGCGTGCCCGCCGGCACCCTGACCGGTGACCTCGCCGGCTGGCGCACCGCGTTCGCCGCCGTCGGCGTGCTCGGCCTGATCTCGCTGGCCTGCATGGTCATCGTGATGCCGAAGGTGGCGCCGCAGCGCACCCTCACGTTCGCGGATCTGCCGCGCGTGCTGCGCACCCACCGCGCCGTACGCACCGGCCTCGCCATGACCTTCCTGGCCATCACCGGGCACTTCACCGCCTACACCTTCCTGCGGCCCATCCTCCACGACGACGGCGTCGCCGACGGCATGATCAGCGTGCTGCTGCTCGTCTTCGGCGTCGCCGGCATCTGCGGCAACTTCCTCGCCGGCGCCCTGGTCACCACGCGCCTGCGGCAGACCGTGTGCGGCATCGGCCTGCTGCTCACCGCCGCCATGGCCGCCGTCGCGATCGGCAGCCACGACGTCCGGTCCGCGGCCGCGATCCTGGTCGTCTGGGGACTGGCGTACGGCGCCGTCCCGGTCACCTTCCAGACCTGGATGCTCAACGCCGCCCCTACCGCCACCGAGGCCGCGTCCTCCCTGTACGTCTCGACGTTCAACCTGTCCATCGCCCTCGGCGCCTTCGTCGGTGGACTGGCGGTCGATGCCGCCGGCCCGGTGAGCGTGCTGTGGATCGGCGGCGCCCTGGCCGTTCTGGTGCCGCCGCTCGTCACCGTCGCGGGCCGCCGGACATGACGACGGCCCGCACCGCCTCAAGGCATCACCCTTGGTTCGCTCTACGAACTGCTTATCCTGCGGGGAGTGTTTCATGAGCGACCACCCGTGAGACACCGCAAACGGGCAGGCACCCGAAACGCTGCAATGAACGGTCCCGTGGATGCCGACCCTCGCCATCGATATCGCTCACTGCGGGCGAACTTCTGCGATGCTCGCCGCGCGAGTGGCGCCCCGAGGAGGTCGCCGGACTCGACGTCGCCGAGAGGGAGCTGTCGGAAGGTCGCGCCCGCAAAGGGGGCAGGCCCCCGAAGGCCGGCTGAATCCACGGGCAGCACGAGAGCGGTGACGAGCTCCAGCATGAGAGGCGCACGGAGGTCGTCAGATTGCATGATGGTCTTCGCAGTGCTCGGCGAGCCGGCCCCCGGCGTCGTCGGCCCGGATCCGGTCGCTCGACTCGAACCGGGTGCTGCACCGGGAACGGTCGTCGGGATGTCCGGCCGTGCCGCACGCACGCTTGCCGGCGTCGGACCGCGACTCGGCGAAGATCCATCACCGCCGGACAGTCCGGCGGGAGGGGAGGGTCAGGGGCGGAGGCCGGTGAAGAGGTCTTCCTCGTGGTCGGGGGCGTTGACCTTGTTCAGCTTCCGTTCGAAGGCCTCGTGGGAGAACGCCTGGTGCTGGGCCTCGTCGGGCATGCGGAGGAGGAAGATGTTCTCGCCCTGGCTCTCGTGGGCCTTGAGTGCCTTGAGCTTGCGCTCGACGTACGGGGTGACGTCGACGACGGCGTTGACCCGCTCGTCGGGGGTGCCGAAGTCGTCGGACGGCTCGAAGCCGCCCAGGTCGACGCCGCTGTCGCGCATCAGCTCGAACATGCGCTTGATCGCCGCCCGGGGGATCGCCGTGTAGTAGAACTTGTCGGGGATGCCGGTCGCCTCGACGGCGGCCACCGTGATGCGGTGGGCCTGCACGTGGTCGGGGTGGCCGTAACCGCCGCCGCCGGTCTCGTCGTAGGTGATGACCACCTGCGGGCGGTAGCGCTCCATCAGCTCGCCCAGCCTGGCGGCGGCCACCTCGACCGGCACGTTGGCGAACGCGTCCGGGTGGTGGTTGGTGTCCCAGCCGTCCATGCCGGAGTCGCGGTAGCCGAGCAGCTCCAGATGGTCGATGCCCAGGTGCGCGACGGACTCGCGCAGCTCGGCCAGCCGCCGCTCGGCCACCCTGTCGGCGTCGTGACCCTCCTCGCCCGGTTTGACGCCGCCCGTGTCGTCACCCTGCTCGCCGTTGGTGCAGGTGACCAGCACGGTGCGGATGCCCTCGTCGGCGTAGCGGGCGAGGACGCCGCCGGTGCTCAGGCACTCGTCGTCGGGGTGGGCGTGGACGACCATCAAGGTGAGTTCCCGATCCATGAAGGGAACCCTACTCGGCGCGTGCGACACTTCCGGCCGCGCGTCCCGCGGCGACCGCGGCGGAGCGGCCGGGTGGGGGAAACGCCCGGCGGGTCAGGCGTCGGCGATCAGCGTCGCGGCCTTCCGGCGGGCGACGGCGGCGGCCGCGCGGTCGCCCAGCCCGTCGGCCACCGCCGCCTGCTTGAGCCAGTTGAACGGGCTGCACGGCCGCACGCCGATCCGCTCGCTCACCAGCGCCCGCGCCAGCTCGTGCCGCCCGCCCCGCAGCGCCGCCTCCAGCAGCGTCTTCTGCACGGCGTCCCGCTGGGCGTGGCTGCCGCCGAACTCGCCGACCCGGTGCCGGATCGGGTGCAGCAGATCGACCACCGCCGCGAAGTCGCCCCGCCCATACGCCACCAGGGCCCGGCACACCGGCAACCCCACCCGCAGCGTCATCGCGACGTTGGTCACCCCTGGACGGCCCTCCAGCGTGTACGCCTCCCGCGAGGCGATCAGCTTCTCCGCCTCCCCGATCCGCCCGGCCCCGACGTACGACATGACCGCGTGCACGTCGTTGAAGGCGTAGAACGGCTCGGCCA
>NZ_JBSFGJ010000733.1:0-2910 GCF_053596515.1 Nonomuraea sp. NPDC001684 | reverse complement strand
CCCGGCTGAAGCGCCTGGCCTGCTCGGCCGCGTGCGGCACCTGCTCCATCGCCCTGCGGCTCAGCTCGCTCAGCCGGCCGGACGGCGCGCCGTCGAGCCTGGCCAGCATCTCCTCGGCCGCCAGCACCGACACCGCGAGCGCGAGCTGGCGCTCGGCGGCGGCGACGGGCAGGGCCGTGGTCGCGCAGCGCAGCGCGATGTGCGCGTCGATCCGCAGGTCGTCGCCGGCCAGCCCGATGATGGACGGCACGAGCCCGACCAGCTGGGCGCGGCTCTCGTCGCCGGTGTTGTCGTTGACCAGGCGGGCGAGCGCGGCCAGCAGCGGATGGGTGCAGGCCGGGTGGTCGCTCCACCGCTCGCCGGCCAGGTAGGACGCCAGTTCCATGAAACAGGCGCCGCGCTTCGGGTTGCGATGCCTGCCGCGGGACAGGACCGGCATGTGATCAAGGTGATTGTCCACGGGGTGCTCCATGCTCCACGCGATCGCCGTCCAGCCAGTTTGCGCTGTCGGGCGCGTCAAAGCCAGTGATCGGGCATCTTCCACAGGAATGGTTCCCTCAGGCGATGCGATCATTCCTCAACCGCTATTCATGGTTATGGCACCAAAGAATTTAATTTATGAGGAATTTTCGGCATTTATGACGAAAACAGCGGCCGTACGGGCCGGAACCGTCAGCGTGCCGGCCGCCGGGTCGTAGGACGACCGCCTGACCACCTCGTCCGCCGACGCCGCCTGCACCGGGTGCAGCGCCACCCGGCGGCCCGGCGGCACCCCCGGCGCCCGCGTGCAGGGCGACGGGGTGGGGTTGAGCACCACGACCACCGCGTCCCAGCGCGGGTCCAGCCCCGCGGTGTCCACCCGCATCACGATCACGCCCTCGCCACCGGCCGGGAACGACAGCCGCCGCCGCACCTCCTCCGCCGTGCCCAGCGCGAACGCCGGGGTCGAGGCCCGGATCCGCAGCAGCTCCCCGAACGCCGCCCGCGCCGCCCCGATCGCCGCGCAGCCGGGACGCAGCGCCGGGTCGGCCAGCAGCGGCCGGGCGTACGGCCAGGCGGCCTCGTTGTCCGCCCGCGGCGGCAGGCCCGCGCCGAACCCGTTGCCCGCCGAGCAGTCCCACAGCAGCCGGTTGAACCAGTCGCCGGAGTCGTAGGAGTTGCGGTCGAGCGACTTCGAGCGCAGCCGCTCGCTGCCCGCGTGCACGAACGCCGCCCCCTGCCCCAGCAGCACCGTGGCCAGCGACAGCACCTGCATGCGCACCCGGTCGGCCATCGGCGTGCCCGCGGGCAGCTTGTAGGCCAGCGCGTCGAACAGCGTCTCGTTGTCGTGCGCGTCCACGTACGACACGACGTCGTCCGGCCGGGCGGCGTAACCGGCGGCGGCGCCGTTGTGATCGACCTCCGAGCCCGCGCGGCCCGAGGGCAGCACGTAGTCGCGCAGGCCGCCGGTCAGGCCCAGCATGACCAGCTCGGTGCAGTGGCGCAGGCGTTCGCGCTGCTGCTCCGCCGAGCCGTTGGCGGGCGCGCCGTTGGGCGCGCCGGCCAGGCCGGAGCCGTACCCCTGCACGCGCGGGTCGGCGTCGAACGGGCCGCCGCCGCGCACCGCGTCCCGCAGCCGGTCGTCGAACGTGCCGATGCCGGTGCCGGCCATGTTGGCCTGCGTGGCCTGCTCGAACCTGGCGTCGCCGGCCACCTCGCCGAAGCTCCAGCCCTCGCCGTACAGGATGATCGAGCGGCCGTCCACGCCGTCGCGCTCGGGGGTGAGCGCGTCGAGGGCGGCGCGCACGGCCAGGATGTTGGCCTTCGGGTGGTGGCCCATGAGGTCGAAGCGGAAGCCGTCCACCTTGTACTGCCTGGCCCAGGTGCGCACCGAGTCGACCACCAGCCGGCCCATCATGGCGTGCTCGGGCGCGGTGTTGGCGCAGCAGGTGGAGGTCGCCAGGGAGCCGTCCTCCAGCAGTCGGTGGTAGTAGCCCGGCACGATCGGGTCCAGCACGTCCGCCGAGTGGGTGTGGTTGTAGACCACGTCCATGACCACGCGCAGCCCGGCCTCGTTCAGCGCGGCGACCATGGCGCGGAACTCCCTGATCCGCTCGTCCGGGTCGGTCGCGTACGAGCCTTCCGGGACGGTGTAGTGCAGCGGGTCGTAGCCCCAGTTGAAGGAGTCGCGGTCCGCGGTGAGCGCCACGATCTCCTGCTGCCGTTCGGAGTCGGGCGGCAGGGCGGCGAGGTCGCAGCCGGGCTCGGTCCGGTCCGACCGGCGCTCGGGGATCGTGGCCACGTCGAACACCGGCAGCAGGTGCACGTGGGTGAGCCCGTCCGCGGCCAGCGCGCGCAGCTCGCGCATGCCGTCGCCGTCGTGGCGGAAGGCCGCGTACGTGCCGCGCAGCTCCTCGGGCACGGTGGCGTCGGAGGCGGAGAAGTCGCGTACGTGCAGCTCGTAGATGACCGCGCGGTCCAGCGGGACCGGGGCGGGCTTGGCCAGCCGGTCCCAGCCGGGCGGCTTGAACGCGGGGTCGTCCAGGCTCACCAGCCTGCTGCGGACCCCGTCGGGCGCGGCGGCCAGGCTGTAGGGGTCGGTGACCTCGCTGGTGACGACGCCTCCCGCGGCGGGGGAGTAGACGGTGACGCGGTAGGCGTAGTCCTTGCCGTACCAGGTGGGCAGGCCGCGGATCGACCACACGCCGGTCTCCTCGTCCAGCCGCATCGCGTGCCGGCGGCCGCCGAGCGCCAGCTCCACCCGCCGTGCGGTGGGGGCCCAGAGGGCCAGCCGGGGCAGCAGCCGTCCGGACGGCCCGAGCCCGGCGCGCACAGCCCCGGCGTAGACGTCGTCGAGCACGCCCGGGATCTGCACGCCGGTCGCCGCGGCCACCGCGCCCGAGCCGTCGCGGGCCACGGCCACCACCTGGC
>NZ_JBSFGJ010000732.1:0-2914 GCF_053596515.1 Nonomuraea sp. NPDC001684 | reverse complement strand
GGTGTCCCTGACCTTGACGGCGGGGTCGTCCCAGCTCGGCGCGTCGAGCAGGGCGGTGAGGTCCTGGAGCTGGCCGTCCTGGGACAGGGCGCCGACGCGCACGTCGCGGCGGCTGCCGCCCAGCGGACGGCGGCGGACGCCGTCCTGCCTGGCGGGGGCGGACGCCTGGCCCTTGGCGATCAGCTGCGAGAGCGCGCGCAGGTTCGGGTGGGTGAACATCGCGGTGACGGGCAGCTTCAGGCCCAGCGCCTCGGTGATCTCCTCGTGCAGCTCGACCAGCGCGAGCGAGTCGAAACCGGCTTCGAAGAAGTTGAGGTCGGGATCGAGGGCGCGGCCTAACCTGCGCTCCACGAGTGATGCAACCGCGTCGGCCTGGGTCATCCGGCGTCCTTCGTCTCGCCTGCGATCGGACGGGATCACCGTCCGCCTCCCAGCATCCTTCCCGAGCGCCGTAATCCACCACAAGCCCGTATTTATCGGGATTTCGGTCACGCAAAAAGTCCGTGGAGCCGCCGCGCCGGGCCTGACATGGCGCTACGCGACGGACGAGCACGCACCGAGCAGGGACGCTCGCCGACCGTACGCGCCGGAGCGGCGGCGGGCTTCGTCACCCCCCGGCAAGCTCGGCCCTGAGGCGGTCGGCGATGTCGGCCCTGAGGGCCTTCTTGTCGATCTTCCCGACCTTGGTCCAGGCGAGCTCCTCGACGACGACGAGCCGTTCGGGCAGCTTGAAGCGGGCGACCTCCGCGCTCTCCATCCGCGCCCGGATCTCCTCCAGCGTGACCGTCGCCCCGGCCCGCGGCACGACGTACACGCACACGCGCTCCCCGAGCACGGGGTCCGGCATGGCCACGGCGGCGACCTGGCTCACGGCGGGCAGCCGGTACACGAGGTTCTCGATCTCCTCGGCCGAGATCTTCTCCCCGCCCCGGTTGATCATGTCCTTGTCGCGGCCGACCACCACGAGGTTGCCCTCGGGGGTGCGCAGGCAGATGTCACCCGTGCGGAACCAGCCGTCGCCGGTGAAGGAGCGGGCGTTGTGCTCTGCCGCCCGGTAGTACCCGCGGGGGGTGTACGGCCCACGGGTGAGCAGCAGCCCCGGCCGGCCGTCCGGCACGTCCCGGTCCTGCTCGTCCACGATCCTGATCTCGTCGGCGGGGCAGAGGGGACGGCCCTGGGTGCCGCACACCGTCTCCACGGGGTCGTCGAGGCGGGTGAAGTTCAGCAGCCCCTCCGCCATGCCGAACACCTGCTGCAACCTCGCCCCGAGCACCGGCTCGACCTGGCACGCCAGCTCGTCCGCGAGACGGGCGCCGCCGACCTGGACGACCCGCAGGGTGCTGAGCTGCCCGGCGCCGTGCCGCACGGCCCGCTCCAGCCAGCGGCCGGCGACCGCGGGCACCACCGCGGTGTGCGTGACGCCTTCCGCCTCGATCGTGGCGAAGGCCCGTACCGGCTCGGGCGAGGGCAGCATGACCACCCGGCCCCCGGCGAGCAGGACGCCGAGGATCCCCGGGCAGGCGAGCGGGAAGTTGTGCCCGGCGGGCAGGCTGACCAGGTAGACCGAGTCCTTCGTGACCCCGGCGACCTCGGCGCTGGCCCGGGCGTTGTAGGCGTAGTCGTCGTGGGTGCGGGCGATGAGCTTGGGCAGGCCGGTCGTGCCGCCGGACAACAGGAAGACGGCCACGTCCCGGGAGGAGGGGGCGGGCAGGTCGAAGCCGGTCCGGCCGGTGGGCGGGCCGCACAGGGCCCGCAGGTCGACGCTTCCCGGCGCGACGTCGTCCCCGGCGACCAGCACCCGCCATCCGGCCCCGGTGGCGGCGCGCACGTCGGCCGCGAGGTCGTGGGCGAGCCGCTGGTGGTCGAAGTCCCTGCTCCGGTCGGGGACGGCGATCGCCACCGCCTCGGCGTGCACGGCCAGATACGTCAGCTCGGCCCGGCGATGGGCGGGCAGCGCCATCACCGGCACGATGCCCGCGCGCAGGCACGCCAGCAGCAGGACGACGAACTCCCACGAGTTGCCCAGCTGCATGACGATCCGCTCGCCCGGCGCGATGCCGAGGTCGCGCAGGCGCACGGCGGCGGCGTCGGCGCGATCGGCCAGCTCGCCGTACGTCAGGCGCAGCCCCGGCCCGTCGACCAGCGCGGTGGCGTCCGGATGGCGGTCGGCGGCCTCCCGCAGCAGGGTGCCGAGCGCGACCCCGGCCCAGTAGCCCTGCTCGGTGAAACGGGTGACGTCGGCGTCGGGCCAGGGCACGGTGTGCTCAGTGATCGGGGTGGGCATCGTCGGCCTTCCTGGTGAGGATGACGGCGTCAAGCGCGATCAGACCTCGCTGCGTGAGCCGGAGCGGATTGACCTCGATCTCGTCCAGGAGCGGGTTGGCGACGAGCAGGTCGCCGAGCCTGGAGACGATCGTGCCGAGAGCGTCGGGGTCGAGGACGGGGCCGCCGCGCCACCCGGCGAGCAGGGCCCGCCCGGCCAGTTCGGCCGCCATGCCGGCGGCTTCGCCGGGAGACAGCGGGGCGAGCCGGACGGCGACGTCGGCCAGGGCCTCGGCCACCGTGCCGCCCAGCCCGACGAGCACCACGGGCCCGAAGACGGGGTCGCGCCGCGCGCCGACGACCAGATCGATCCCGGCCGGCGCCATGGCCTCCACCAGGTAGCGGCGCGCGCCCGCCGCGTCCAGCGCGTCCAGCGCGGCGTCCAGGCCGGCGGAGGTGGACACGCCCAGGTGCACGCCGCCGATCTCCGTCTTGTGCAGGACGTCGGCGTCCAGCAGCTTGACGGCGACCGCCGTCCCGAGGGAGTCGAAGGCGGCGTGGGCGGCGGCCCGGTCCGGGCAGGCGTGGCGGGGCATGGTGGCCACGCCCAGCCGTCCGAGCAGGGCCTTGCCGGCGTGCTCGTCGTACCGGG
>NZ_JBSFGJ010000731.1:0-2930 GCF_053596515.1 Nonomuraea sp. NPDC001684 | reverse complement strand
GGCCAGCCGGGCGACTGGCTGGCCGAGGTGTACCGCCGCGACGATCCGCCCACCGCTGAGGAGATCGTGCTGATGGGCGACGTGATCGAGCGCGCCGGCGGCAGGCAGGCGGCCGAGCGCGAGGCCGAGTCACAGATCGACGCCGCCCTGGCCTGCGTGCAACGGGCCGGGCCGATGTCGGCCGCCGCTCGTGCCGAGTTCGCCCTGCTCGCTTCCTGGGCCGCCCGCCGTGACCGCTGACACCCCTGACACCCCTGACACCCTTGACGCCGCTGGCGCCGCTGGCGCGCACGTGCCGGACCCGCGCCTGTTCGGCCTGGCGGACCTGGAAGCGGGGCCGTTCGAGGCGCAGCGGTCGCTGAACGTCGTGGCCGCCGCCGACGCCGCGACCGCCGCCCTCGACACGATGGGCGTGTTGACCGGATGGGCCGAGCGGCACGGCCCGCCCTTCGACCCGGCCGTGATCCCCCTCTGCTGCCTGACGGCGGCCATCTGCACGCCCTGGCTCGACGCCGACGCCTGCCTGCTCCTGGCCGGGACGGCGGCCTGGCTGCTGGCCGTCGACGCCTGGTCGGACGCCCCCCGAGCCGTCCCGCACAGCGCCGACGACAGCGCCGACGACAGCGTCGAGGCCGGGGTCGCGCGCTGCCTGGCGGTCGTCGAGGGAGGCGACCCCGAGCCCGGCGACGCCCTGGCCGCTTCCCTCGCCGACCTGCGCGACCGCGTCACCGGGCCCGTCGCGGCCTGGTGGCGGCGCGCGGCCGTCGAGCACCTGCGCGGAACCCTCTTCGAACGGCGGGCCGCCGACGCGGTCGCCGCGGGCGGGCGGGCTCCCGGCGTCGAGGAGTACCTGCGGCACGCCCGCGGCAGCATCGGCCTGGCCATGCAGGCGACGGCGGCCTGGTCGGCGATGGACCCCGAGGACGTGCGCGCCTGGCTCCCGGCCCTGCGGCAACCGCTCCGCGACGCCTCGACGGCCGTACGGCTGGCCAACGACCTGCGCGGACATGACCGTGAACGGGCCGAGGGGACCGTGGACGCGCTCACCCTGGGCCTGTCGCAGGCGGAGGTCGCCGAGCGGCTGGCTCGCCATGTGGCCCGGTGCCGCGCGGGACTGCGTCCCCTCGCCGGGACCCCGGCCGCCGTCGCCCTGGACCGGATCATGACCTGGGGCATCCGCATGTACCAGCTGGCCGACGCGGGCCACACCTGGAAGGAAGAACATGCTTGAGCCGATCGCCGCCGACGACGTGCTGGCCAGCCTGACGGTCCGCCCGCTGGGGGAGAGCTCGCCGTCCTTCTACGACACCGGCCGGGTGACGACCCTGGCGCCCTGGCTGGCCGGCCGCGCGGACCGGCTCGCCTTCCTGCTGGACCACCAGCGGCCCGACGGGACCTGGGGCGGGACCGGCGGATACGCGCTCGTCCCGACGTTGAGCGCCACCGAGGCGCTGCTGACCCTCTCCCGCGAGGGCGGCGCGGGGGCGGGCCGGATCGCCGCCTCCGCCGCCCGGGGCCTGGCCGCGCTGCGAGCGCTGCTCGACGGCGGCGTCGCGCTCCCCGACCTCGTGGCCGCCGAGCTGATCGCCCCCGCGCTCGTCGCCGATCTGAACGCGCACCTCGACCGGCTCACCGCGGAGCCGATCACGGGCCTGGACGCGTGGGCCTCCGGCACGTTGCCCCTGCCCCGCGGCTCGGACCCCGGGACACTGGCACTCGCCCGCGAACGCCTGCGCGCGACCGGCGAGGTCACCGCCAAGTTGTGGCACTCGCTGGAGATCATGGGGCCGCTCGCCCGGCAGGCGCGCACGGTCAGGCCCGCCGGGGGCGCGGTCGGCTGCTCCCCGGCCGCCACGGCCGCCTGGCTCGGCACCCCGCCGATCGCCGAACCCGCCTCGATCTCCTTCCTGGAGTCGGCGGTCGCCGCGTACGGGGGAGCGCTGCCCGGCACCTACCCGCTCTACCGGTTCGAGCGGATCTGGGTGATCGGGGCGCTGATCGGCGCGGGTCTCGACGTACGCGTGCCGGAGCCGGTCATGGCCGATCTGGAGCAGAGCCTCGCGGCTGGCGCGATCGGCGGCGCCCCCGGGCTCCCGCCGGACGCCGACACGACCGGTGCGGGTCTGGCGACCCTGGCCAGGCGCGGCAGGCCGCTCGCCCCGGACCGCCTCTGGGAGTTCGAGCTCGAGGACCACTTCTGCTGCTGGCACGGTGAACGCACCGCGTCGCCGACGGCCAACGCGCACGTCCTGGAGGCGTTCGCCGAGTCTCCCGGTCGCGGCCCGCGGCACGAGGCGGCCGTTCGCAAGATCGCGCGATGGCTGGCGGGCGTCCAGCACGCCGACGGGTCGTGGACGGACAAATGGCACGCCTCGCCGTACTACGCGACCTCTCACTGCGCGCTGGCCCTCGACCTCGCCGCCGACGGCCGCGACGCGGTACGGCGGGCCGTGGACTGGACGCTGGACACCCAGAACGCCGACGGCTCGTGGGGCATCTGGGGCGGCACCAGCGAGGAGACCGCGTACGCCGTCAACGTGCTGCTGCGCACACGGCCGGGACGCGCCGACCCGCGCGGCCCCTCCGCCGCCGCGCGCGCCCGCCTGTTCCTCCGGCGGCAGGACCCCGACCGGCACCCGCCGCTGTGGCAGGCCAAGGAGCTCTACGCGCCCCTGGCCATCTGCCGTGCGGTACGGCTGGCGGCCCTGCGGCTGCTCGACACTGCCTGCGACGGCGACCGTCCGTCCTGAACGCCGGCCGGTCCCGCCGTCCTTGTGAGCCGTTCGAGGCGATCAGCGAACGGTTGGCGAGACTCGCCGCCCCGCAGGACCCCTTCCACATGTCACCGCAAGCGGACCACATGTCCTCGCCGCCGTTGGTGATGCCGACCGTCTTCGCGCCGCAGTCCTTGGCCCAGGCCAGGGTCTCGA
>NZ_JBSFGJ010000730.1:0-2934 GCF_053596515.1 Nonomuraea sp. NPDC001684 | reverse complement strand
CCGACGTCCGCGTCTTCGCGTTCCGCGCCCGTGGCATCATCGCACCTTCCTCCGCAAATCCCATGGTCAGCCCCGGTACGCGGCCCGCCGGAGCACGGCGAGCCCGGTCAACCCGGCCAGGGCGGCCGCGCACAGCCCGGCGAACAGATCGCCGACCAGGCCGTACAGCGTCCAGGCGCCGCGGGTCGGGACGGAGACGACCATGCTCTGCCGCACCGTGCCGAAGTAGTTCGCCCTGGCCAGCGGGGTGCCGTAGGCGTCGACGGTGATCGCCAGGCCGTTGCTGGCCGTCCGGACGAGGCTGTAGCCGTTCTCCACGGCCCGGAACACCGCGTTCGCCGCGTGCATGCGCTCGATGCCCTTCCAGTCGTTGGCCGGCACGAACATGACGTCGGCGCGGGTGCGCAGCGTGGCGGGGAAGTCGGCGTCGAAGCAGATGACGTGGGCCAGCCTCCCGTACGGCGTGCCGGTCACCGGCACGACCCCGTCGCCCGGCCGCAGGCTCTCCATGCCGGGCACCGGATGCGCCTTGTCGAAGACCGACGCCACCCGCCCCTCGGGGGTCACCAGCACGGCCAGGTCGCGGGAGCGCGGCTCCCCGTCGAGGACGACGGCCACCCCCATGTCGAGATAGACGCCCTTCTCCCTGGCCAGGTCCTGGGCCTTGCGCAGGAAGCCGGGGTAGTCCTCGCCGAGCACGACCGCGGCGGTCTCGGCCCAGGCCACGATCCGGGCGCCGCCGTCGGCCTCGGTCCGGGTGCGGGCGAACAGGTCGTCGTCGATCACCGCGAACGCCTTGCGCAGCGTCGGCTTCTGCTCGGGCAGGACCTGCGGGGTGTGGAAGTTGTCGATCTCCCGCATGCGCTTCTCGGCGGCCGGCGAGGCGCTGATCCCGGCGACGCGCACCAGCTCCGGCGCGACCGGCCCGGCCGCCAGCCGCAGGCCGCCGCCGAGCAGCACCGGGACGAGCACCGAGACGTACGTCAGCGTGACGCCCCGGACCGACGGCCAGGCCACCCGGCGTTCCAGCAAGAGGTTGACGACCGGCGCGGCCCACGCCATCAGGAAGCTGATCCCGTAGACGCCGGTGACGGACGCCGTCTGGAGCAGCGGCAGGTTCGCCGACTGCGTCGCGGCCAGCGGCCCGAAGATCGTGCCCAGCGGGCTGACCGTGGCGATCAGGAACTCGGCCGTCACCCGGGCGGCCGGGAAGACCAGCGTGCCGGCGATCGGGCCGAGCCGCCGGACGAGCAGCCGGTCGGCCAGCAGCGGCAGGCTCAGGACCAGGCTGAGCAGCAGACAGCCGAGCAGGATCGGCGGGACGGTGAGCCCGCCCGCCGCCGCGACGAAGACCACCGTCGTCGCGGCGGCCGACAGGCCCACGGCCGCGAGCCCGGCCGGGACGCCCGAGCTGCGGGTGAAGCGCATGAGGCCGATGGAGAACAGCCATCCGGCCAGCGGGACCGACCATTCGCTGTTCGTCCCGAACAGCCCGAGCACGATCCCCACCGCCAGCCAGGCGTATTTTCGCCGGCCGCCGGCCAGGTAGGGGATTGTCGTGGTTGCGGTGTTTGCCATGCACAGGAGCCTCGCCGATCGCGCGGCGGCCGCCATTGCGGCTGACTCTCGACTCCCCCTGTAGTTATCTCCACCCCCGGGAGGCCATCTGCGGGGAGGCCATCTGAGGGGAGGCCGTCTGCGGGGAGGCCATCTGCGGGGAGGTCAGCCGCCGGGACGGGCCAGCCCCGCGGCGACGATGTCGATGAGCAGGTCGATGATCCTGGGGTGCAGGTCCGGGTCGCCGAGCCGCTCGGCGAACATCGGCACCAGCAGCACGCACTGCAGCACGCCGATGATGACCGCGGGCTCGGCGTCGACCAGCTCGCCCGCGGCCCGGCGCGCGGTGACGTACTCGGTGAGGGCGGCAGCCGGGCTGCCGGACATCGCGGCGACCCGTTCGGGGTCGAGCTTGCGGGCCACCGCCTGCATCTCCTCCGGATGGGTCATCAGGCGACGCCACAGGGGGTTGACCGACAACTCCTCGACGGTGGCGTGCAGGAACCGGCGCAGCGCCTCGCGCGGGTCGTCGGCGCTCATCAGCGCGCCGTCGATGACCCGCCGCCGCACCTCGCCGGTCTGACGCAGCATCAGCTCCAGGTACAGCGCCTCCTTGGAGTCGAAGAAGACGTAGAAGCTGCTCTTGGCCACCCCCGTGGGAGCCATCAGCTCCTCCAGGGAGGTCTTGCGCAGCCCCTGGCCGGTGAACAGCTTCTCGCCGTTCGCCAGCAACAGGGCGGTGATGCGGGCCTTCTCCTCTGCGGTGAACGCGGGCGGCATCGGGGACAACCTTCCTGCACGACCAGTTATGCCGATCAGATGTTGTCACGAACCCGCGGCGGCGGCGCGGCGCAGGCCCTCCTCGTGGATGGCCACGAAACGGTCGATCTGCCACAGCGCCCAGCTGCGCGGCTCGTGCACCGGTGCGAACGCGTGGGGGTTGAGCCACATCCAGATCACGCCCGCCGCGATCGGGGCCAGGGACCACCAGCCGAGCGCCTCGCGGAAGTAGATCGGCAGCAGGATGGGCGCCAGCCCGGCCATCCGGGTCCACACGCTCCACGGGTTGGCGTGCCGCTTCCATGCCTCGTCGTCGAGTCCGAATGTGGCGGCCGCGGCCTGGGTGAGCTTCATCGTCGCTCCTTGCGGGGAGGGCTGGGACCTCTCCGGCGTCCTAAATTCATAAAACCAGCTCAGAGTTTTGTTTTCAACTGGCCTGGGATGATAGAAAACGATCATGACCCGAACATTCCTGCGGCCCGACGACGTGCGCGACCTGGTCGCCGAGCAGTTCGGCGCCGACCGGCGGCCGGCCGCGCTCGACCGGCTGACCGGCGGCAGCAAGAAGGGCGTCTACCGGCTCCGGCTGGACGACGC
>NZ_JBSFGJ010000729.1:0-2936 GCF_053596515.1 Nonomuraea sp. NPDC001684 | reverse complement strand
CGCCCAGGGCCCGCCCGCCGAGGTGTTCGCCGAGCCCGGCGTCCTGCGGGCCTACCTGGGTCAGGAGCCCGCCGCGTGAGCGGGCGGACGGGAGGGGCCGTTGTCGCCGGCGATCAGCAGGGCGTCGACCGAGCGGCTGGTCAGGCCGGTGATGTGCCGGCGGGCCCGGTCGCCGTCGAGGCGGGTGGTGCACAGCAGCAGGTGGTAGCCGTGCTCCTCCAGGACGTTCTCCGCCTCCTCGACCACGGCCGAGTAGAACGAGCTGGCCACCGTCGGCACGAACAGTCCGACGGTCATGGTGGTGCCGGTGGCCAGCGAGCGGGCGACCAGGTTGGGGGTGTAGCCGAGCTCGGCGATGGCGGCGCGCACCCTGGCCTCGGTCTCGGGGCGGACGCGTACGCGGCCGGTGACCACGTTGGAGACCGTCTGCTTGGTGACCCCGGCCCGCTCGGCCACGTCCTGCATCGTGACCACGCGGCCTCCTAGGGGTTTGACCGGTCCAATGACGTCGCCCCGAAACGTAGCCGCCCGGCTCGGACCTCGTCAACCATCGTGCGCATTACGTGCCTTTTGACCGGACAAGAGAGCAAGAACGCGAATTCGGGCCTTGTTTGAGCGGTCAAATCTGGCGTATGGTCCGGCCACGCGGTTCCGGCTCGTGGTTCCCCCCAAGGGTCCGCCCGATGTGGCGTGCCCGACAGAAAGGAGCACCCGTGTCCCCCCATCGCAACGTGCTCACCGCCGCCGCCGCGGCCCTGACGCTGGTCCTGGGCGGCTCCCTCGCCGTCCCGGCCGCGTCGGCCGCACCGCCCGACGCCACCTACACGATCACCGTCGGCTCCACCGGCCGCTACGCCCATCCCACCGACACCCCGGCGGCCACCTACATCGACAAGGACGGCACCTTCTACTTCCAGCAGTCGGCCGCCCTCTACGGCGCCTCCGACCCCCGCTACTGGGACTTCTTCACCGGCACGAACTTCGAGACGGCCACCCGCTCGGCCGCGATCAGCGACGCGGTCAACCCGGCCAACTCCGCCGACCGCAACAACGACACGACCTGGCGCTGCAACAACAGCCCGACCGGCGTCGAGGCGACCCCCGCCGGCGCGGGCTCGGGGTACGCCCACAAGAACTACTGCGACCTGGTCGGCGTCTGGGTGGACCCCGACACCGGCGACTGGTACGGCCTGGTGCACAACGAGTTCACCCCCCAGCCCTTCGGCGACGGCCTGCACTACGACTCGCTCGACTACGCCGTCTCCCGCAACCAGGGCCGGGTGTGGACCATCCTCGGCCACGCGATCACCTCGCCGTACAGCACGAAGCGCAACGACGCCGCGGCCTTCCCCCACCAGACCTACGACTACGGCGACGGCGACCCGCGCCTGTTCGCCGACCCGGTCTCGGGCTACTTCTACGTCTACTACGGCTCGCGGATCATCCCGAAGGGCGGCGTGGGCGGCGGCAACGGCGGCCTGGCCCACGTGGCGCGGGCGCCGATGTCGGCCAAGATGGCGACCGGCTCGTGGACCAAGTGGTACGACGGCTCCTGGTCGCAGCCCGGCGTGGGCGGCAAGGAGAGCAACATGGTCCCGGTCACCGCCGCGAACCCCCGGGGCTACACGCCCGTGGGCGGCGACTACGACCCGGCCAACACCGGCACGGTCGACCAGCAGATCGCCGCCGGGGAGCTGCCGCCGAAGTCCGACCTGTTCATCATGAACATCGCCTACGACGCCCACCTCGGCCTCTACCTCGGCGAGCCCGAGGTCGTCTCCGGCCGTCAGCCGCAGCGCCTCTACGTCACCGACGACCTGTCGACCCAGCGGTGGCGCCTGATCGGCGACACCGGGAGCTACGTCTCCGGCTCCTGGTACCGCTGGTTCCTCGACGACGTCAGCAGAACCGGCTCGGCCATCGTCGGCCGGACGTTCCGCTCGTACTGCTCGATCGAGTGCGCGACCTCCAGCGGCGAGTACGCGAACCTCACCGTCACCTCCACCGCGCCCGCCCCCGCCCCGGCGGACCCGGCCAGGACCTACCGGATCGGCACCGGGGCGGGCCGCGTCCTGGCCCAGGTCTCCGGCGGCCCGGCGACCACCTCCGCCGCCGCCCCGACCGGCTCGCCCCTGGAGAACTGGACGTTCACCCCCAACGGCGACGGCTCCTACCGCATCGCCAACGCCTCCACCGGCGGGCTGCTCGGCGTGGACGCGGCCACGACGGCCGGCCGCGCCTGGGGGGCCAGACCGGTCGTCACCGCGCCCGGCGCCGGCGGGCCCACCGCGGGCCAGCAGTGGTTCGTGGTGCCGGGCGGAAGCGGCCACCGGCTGGTCAACCGCTACAGCGGCCTCGCCCTCGCCCTGACGGCGGACGCGTCCCGACCGGCCGAGACCACCCCCGTACGCCACTGGAGCGACACCTCCGGCGGGACGGTCGGCGGCCGCCGCACGGCCGCCGAGCAGACCCTGACGCTGACCGACACCGGCGCCCCGGGCGGCGACCTGAGCGGCACCCACACCCTGACCGCCGCCGGCAAGGCCCTGGACGACCCCGACCACTCCACCACCCCGGGCACCCAGCTCATCACCTGGACCCCCAACTCCGGCGCCAACCAGCGCTGGGTCTTCACCCGCCGGCCCGACGGCTCCTACCAGATCGCCAACGGCCTGTCGAAGCTCTGCGCGGACGTCGGCGGCGGTTCGACCGCCGCCGGCGCCAAGATCATCCAGTGGACGTGCACCGGCGCCGCCAACCAGAGCTGGCAGGTCACCCCCGCCCCCGGGGGCGGCTACCGGATCGCCTCGCAGAAGAGCGGGCTGCTGCTCACCACGGCCTCCACCGCCGACGGCGCGCTCGTCACCCAGCAGGCCGACACCGGCTCGGCGCTCCAGCGCTGGACCGTCGGCTGACCCTCCTCCGGCGGGGCCCCG
>NZ_JBSFGJ010000728.1:0-2943 GCF_053596515.1 Nonomuraea sp. NPDC001684 | reverse complement strand
CGACACGACCCGGTGGCTCTCCGCCGCGATCGACGCCTTCCCCACCACCCTGCCCGGCCTGGTCTCCTCCCGGCTCCTGGACGACTGCGGCCACTGGATCCAGCAGGAACGCCCGGACGAGGTCAACGCCATCCTCCTGGACTGGCTCGCCCGGCTCTGACCCGCGACGCCGCGGGCCCGCCCGCGCGAGGCGGGCCCGCGGCGCCGGTCACAACACGGCTCCCGAGCCCTCGCGGGGCCGCCGGGCGGCCTTGGGCGCGGGCGGCTGGGGGGCCGGACGGCGGTCGTACCGGGCCAGGCCGATGGCCGCGGGGCCGGCCACGAACGACGACGTCAGCGTGCCCACGACGATGCCGGTGACCAGCGCGATCGCGAAGTCACGCAGCGAGTCGCCGCCGAAGACGGCCAGCGCGACCAGCACGAACAGCGCGCCGAGCCCGGTGTTGACGGTCCGCGGCACGGTCTGCAGGATCGCCGTGTTCACCGCCTCGGCCAGCGGCGCGGTGCGGCGGGCGGCCCACAGCTCGCGCACCCGGTCGAACACCACCACCTTGTCGTTGACCGAGTAGCCGACCACGGTCAGCATCGCGGCGAGGAACACGCCGTCCACCGGCTTGCCGAGCCAGGCGAACAGCCCGATCACCACGGCCAGGTCCACCAGCAGCGCCAGCACGGTCGCCGTGCCGAACGTCCAGCGGAAGCGCACCGCCAGGTAGAGCAGCTGCGCCGCCACGGCCACGCCGAGCGCGATGACGGCGTTGCGGCGCAGCTCCTCGCCCAGCGTGGGGCCGATGAACTCGTCGCGCACCTTGCTCACCTCGCCGCCCCGCCCCTCCAGCGCGGCCTGGACCTTGGCCGGGTCGAGCTGCCCCGCGCGCACGGTCACGCCGTCGGCGGCGGCCTGCACGACCGCGCCCGGATAGCCGGCCTCGCTCACGAGCCGCCGGGCCGTGTCGGCGTCGACCGGCCTGGACGTGCCGAACTCCACGAGCCGGCCGCCGGTGAACTCGACCCCGAAGTCCAGGCCGCGGGTGAACAGCCCGGCCAGCGCCGCGACGACCAGGCCGCCCGCGACCGCGAGCCACAGCTTCCTGGCCTTCATGAGCTGGGGGTTCCGGCGGGCCAGCCACGTCCGGACGGCGCCCGGTGAGGCCAGGCCCGACAGGCGCGGCCTGATCCGGCCGATGACGGCCTGGGTGAGCACGCGGGTGATCAGCATGGCCGACACCAGCGAGGCCAGCACGCCGATCGCCAGCGTCACGCCGAACCCCTTGACCGGCCCGGAGGCCAGGCCGAACAGCAGCGCGGCGGCGATGAGCGTGGTGACGTTGGAGTCGGCGATGGCGCTCCAGGCGTTCTTGAACCCCCGGTTCAGTGCCGGGGCGAGCCCGCGGGCCGGGGCCAGGCCGTACTCCTCCCTGGCGCGTTCGAAGACGAGCACGTTGGCGTCGACCGCCATGCCGATGGCCAGCACGAACCCGGCCAGGCCGGGCAGCGTGAACGTCGCGCCCATCGCGACCAGCGCGGCGTAGGAGATCAGGCCGTAGCAGGTGAGCGCGATGGCGGCGAGCAGGCCGGACAGGCGGTAGATCACGATGATGAACAGGGCGGTCAGCACCAGCCCGGCGATCGCGGCCTTGACGCTGGCCTCGATGGCGTCGGCGCCCAGCGTGGGGCCGACCGTCCGCTGCTCGACCAGGTCGAGCGGCACGGGCAGCGCGCCGCCCTTGATCAGCACGGCCAGGTCGCGGGCCTCCTCCTGGGTGAAGGATCCGGTGATCTCGGTGCTGCCGCCCGGGATGCCGGTGCCGCACGGCACGGACGGGTCGAGCTGCGGCGACGAGATGATCTTCTTGTCGAGCACGATGGCGACGCGCCGCTTCGGGTCGCCCGCCGGCTGGCAGGCGGCCTCGCCGGTCATCCGCTGCCAGGCGTCGGCGTCGCGGAAGTCGACCGTGACCGACCAGCCGGGCCCGCGCTGCGGGTCGCTGCGCTCGGTGGCGTCGCTGACGCCGTCGCCGCTGATCGCCGCCGGGCCGAGCGCGAGCGGGCTGCCGCTCTCGTCGGGCAGCGCGGTGGCGTCCCCGGCCTTGCCGGGGCCGGTGACCGGGTGGAAGGCGAGCTGGGCGGTGCGGCCGATGACCTCGGCCGCCTTGCTCGGGTCGAGCACGCCGGGCAGCTCGACGATGATCCGCTTCTCGCCGGAGCGGGCCAGGGTGGGATCGACGACCCCCAGCGCGTCCGCCCGGCGGCGGAGCACGTCGAGGGCGCGGTCGGTGGCCGAGGAGTCGGCCGTGACCGTCGGGGAGTCTCTGGCCTCGAAGACGAGCTGGGTACCGCCGCGCAGGTCGAGGCCGAGGCGTGGCGTGGCGGTGAGGGACAGGATGATCGAGGTCGCGATGACGGCGAACGCCGCCAGCGCGCGCCACATGGGCGCACGTGACATGAGGCCTCCACAGGCTCAGGTGTGCGGAAGAGGGATCTTCAGAGCACCGTGGAGGGAGGCGCGCGGGCCGCCGCCGCGCCCCCGGGCCGGTCGGCGGCGGCACGGACGGCGGGCCGCCGGACGACGGCCGACCAGACGTGCAGCGACCGGGCCGGGGCCGCGGCGGGCAGCGCCTGCCCGCCGGGCCCGGCCTGGTCGTGCCCCGCCTGCCTGACCTGCGCGAGCGGAGGCGGCGGCGGGGTCGAGCCGAGCTGGGCGACGGCGGGCGGGTCGGCCGCCGCCTGGATCGCCGTGACCTGCGTGACGGCCTGCGTGACGGCCGGGGCGGCGACCTGGGCGGCGACCTGGGCGGCGACCTCGGCATGGCCCGTCGCGGGGAGCAGCCACGACAGGACGAGAAGCAGCGCGGCGGGCAGTCTGCTGCGCACCTCGCCTCCTTCCCGTCGTGACCGTCGCCCCTACCGTAGCCCGCCGCCGGGCCGCTCAGGGCAGGGTGC
>NZ_JBSFGJ010000727.1:0-2948 GCF_053596515.1 Nonomuraea sp. NPDC001684 | reverse complement strand
AATGCGGAGATAATCCGTGTTGGCGTCGCCTTCGTAGGAGCTGGGCGCTGTCAGCGCCGCAGCAAACATCAGGCAGGTCTGCCACACAGCGATCTCGGCCACTGTGATCTGCGGACGAAACGCAGTCAGGAGGAGCAGTAGCTCGACCGGGGTCGGCAGAGCAGCCCCCTGGAGGATGTCCTCTACACGCTGCTGCGATACCCCGAGCCGGTCAGCTAGATCCTGAAACGGAGCCGGGTCACTCTCCCAGAACTTCGAGAGTTCCAGCGCGAAGGCGTGGATGGGGTGCATCTGGCCGAGGCCAGAAAGGGTGCCAGCCATACGTTCCTCGCAGTCGGAGAGTGTGGGTCCATCCTCCCTCGTATCCCGCGAACTTGTTGGTGATTGTCCTATCTCAGGCGACACAAAGCCGCGGTTGGTCTACGGTCCCCGCCGACCAGCCCGCCATCATTCGGAGGACCTCGGGGATGATCGACCTAGACATTGACCGCGCGCAGCGCCTGGAAACCATCGCCGCCGAGCGCAACGCCGCCGTGAGCGACACGTTCCCGCTCAGGTTCCGCGGGGGGATCGTGTGCGAGCTGCCGTCCGAGCTGCCGCTGGATGTGCTGGAGCCGCTGACGCACGTCGCGGTGGACCTGGGCCTGATCGTGCGCACCGCGCTGGACGCCGCCCGAGCGAGCGACCCGAACGCGGCCAACATGGCGCTGCTCGACATGGTGATCGACCAGCTCGTCATCAACAAGAAGCTGCCCGACCAGGTGATGGCGGCCGTGCATCAGATGGCGGTCCGGCTGTTCGGCGAGCAGGGGTTCGCGGACTTCTTCGCTCTGCGGCCGGCCCTGCCGGACATGGTCGCGCTGTTCAAGGGCCTGGCGCGGGAGTACGGGCTGCGCCTGGGGGAATCCTCGCCGTCCTCCGGCTCATCGAGCGGTGGGACGACCTCGACAACTCCCTCGCCCACCACTACCCCGGGTTCGAGCCTCGGGGAGCCTGGCGGCGGCCCGGCCAGCCTGGATTCTTCGGCGTTCGGCGGCTACTCATCCGAGCAGAAGGACTCCCCGCTGACGCCCTCGTCCGGCTGACGCCGGAGCAGCGGGCCGACCCGTGGCCGCGCTACTACGAGATCCTGACGCAGATCTTGGAGGAGTTGGCTGTGCTGGCGGCCGAGCGGCGGCGGCCGAAGCCCCGCGAGGTGAAGCGGCCGGATTGGGTGACGGGTAAGAAGGCGAAGACCGGCATGGATCGGGCGTTCGGGGTCATGCTGGCCACGGCGCGGCCGATCACGTGACGAGGGCCAGGACCTAACGGTCCCGGCCCTCCATCGTGCCCGAGAAGGATCTAGGGATGCTTGGGTGGTAGTCCTTAGGGGTTAGGCGGCATGGGCAGCGGCGCGTTCGGGCACTCGGCGGCGATGGAGGTCAGCTCCTGCTTCTCCCGCTCGTCTACGGTCAGGCTCCATTGGCGTTTGACCGCGGTCCACTCGGCGATGTAGCGGCAGCGGACGGCCTCGATCGGCAGCCAGTCAGCGGGGTCCTTGTCGGCCTTGCTCCTGTTGGAGCGGGCGGTGACGGCGACCAGGTGCTCGGGGGCGTCGAGGAAGTTGGCGTATGCCTGGCGCTGAGCCGCGTCCCACGTCGAGGCGCCAGAGTCCCAGGCTTCGGCCAGTGGGACTAGATGATCGACGTCCAGTTTGCCCGCGTCTGTCACGATTTGATCGTCGTAGTACGAGTACCAGACGCCCCCAGCAAGGGCGCACTTCGGGCCGACCTCGGGGGCGTCGATGGCCTCGGCGATGAGCACCTCTTGGCGGGCGTTGCATCCGTCGCCGTCGGCGTCGACCCAGTGCTTGAAGCTGGTGCGTTTGTAGCCTTCCCGGTTCTCGGCGGCGACGGTCAGGTCGGCGACGGCCGCTCGCAGCAGGGGCGGGGGGACGGCATGACGGGTTGCTTGCGCCTGGGCGGGCCCGACGCCGGCAAGGGTGGTGGCCAGCAGTGCCATGGCAAGGACCGCGTGGCGCAGGGGGAGACGCATAACCCTCCAGCTCAATTACTGTAAGTCATTGAATAGCAACTGACAGTAGTTACAGGAGGTGGGAAGGGTTATCGCCATGGCGGTAAGAGTCGCCTGCCCCTACATCAACCTGAACCGGCACGTCGCTCGTCTCCGGTCCGGCCCACCACGCGGCGCCGCGGCGTAGCCCCCGGCTCCGGCTGGTGTCACATGGGCGCGACCGCGAGCAGGGAACCGGCCAACACCTGGAGCTGGCCCGTCGTCTGCTCCAGCACGACGTCATCGACGTACAGTTCCGTCCCGGCCGGCGGCGACTGCCGCATGCCGATGAACACCTCGACGCGCTCAGCGCTGACCGGCGCCTCATCCTCGATCAGGTAGTGCTTCCACTCCCCGGCCGGTATCGCCTCCAGCAGTTCCGCCTCCGCGACCTGCATACCGTCGCCGTCCCACCAGGTGATCCAGACGCCGACGCTCGGCCAGCCTGCCGGCGAGTACAGCCAGGCACTGAACCGGTAGCCGCCGCCGCTGAACGTATTGGCCAGCACGATTGCGGCGGTCTCCTGGTCGCCCCAAGCGGCCAGGCGGGCGGCTCCTGGCTCGCTGTGGGCCGGGGTGTCGACGTATTCGAGATCGCCGCCGTTGGAGCTCCAGTTGGCAGGCCCGTTGGGGTACGACCACTGCTCGCGGGCGACGGTGGGCGCCAGGCTGATCGTCCCCGGCTCGGTGACGTCCACCACGGCGTCGACGCGGAGCTGGATGAGGGGGTAGTCCGGGCGAATCCAGAACCTCCAATGGTAGGTGAGTGGCCCGTACTGGTCGGTGGCGTAGGTGTAGAGGTCGCCGTCCGGCGAGTAGATGATGCTGGTCGCCGTGTGGACGAGGGCGGAGGCCGGGCCGGTGAGGGCCATGCCCATCAGCACCCGGTAGGCGGC
>NZ_JBSFGJ010000726.1:0-2954 GCF_053596515.1 Nonomuraea sp. NPDC001684 | reverse complement strand
GGCTCACCACGCCCGCGCGGACCAGCTCGGTCCGGCCCGCGTCCTCCTCCCTGCGGGTGTGCCTGATCACGGTCGTCAGGGCGGCGAACGCGTTGATCACGTAGAGGAAGCCGCCGCTGCGCCAGGTCGCCAGCACCTCCAGGCGCGGCTCGACGACCCCGCCGCCCAGCGCGCGGAAGAAGGCGTAGCGGCGGACGACCTCGGTGTAGGCCAGCTTCAGCTCGTAGGTGCCCATGTTGCGGTTGATGTAGCCGACCATGGCCAGGCTCAGGGCCACCAGCAGCAGGAGCCACCAGGGGGCGATGGCGCGCTCGCGGCGCAGCGCCAGGCGGACGAGCGTCCACGTGCCGCTCATCGCGCGGCCTCCGCCGGCCGGCCGGCCGCGTAGTGGCGCAGGAACAGCTCCTCCAGCGTGGGCGGGCGGCTGTCCAGGGTGCGCACGCCCGCCGCGGTCAGGCGGCGCAGCGCCGGGCCGAGGGCGTCGGCGTCCACGTCGAAGCGCACCCGGCCGCCCTCCTCGCGCAGGTCGTGCACGCCGGGGAGCCCGGCCAGCCCTTCGGCGGGCCGGTCGAGCTCGGCGTGCACGGTGGTGCGGGTCAGGTGGCGCAGCCCGGCCAGGGTGCCGCTCTCGACCGCGCGGCCGTCGCGGATGATCGTGACCCGGTCGCACAGGGCCTCGACCTCCGACAGGACGTGGCTGGACAGCAGCACGGTACGGTCGCCGCGCCGCCGCTCCTCCCTGACGACCTCCCGGAACGTCTCCTCCATGAGCGGGTCGAGCCCGGAGGTCGGCTCGTCGAGCAGCAGCAGCTCGGCGTCGGAGGCGAGCGCCGCGACCAGCGCGACCTTCTGCCTGTTGCCCTTGGAGTAGGCCCGGCCCTTCGTGCGCGGATCGAGGCCGAACCGGTCGAGCAGGTCCTTCCTGCGCCCGCGGTCGAGGCCGCCGCGCAGCCGGCCCAGCAGGTCGATCACCTCGCCGCCGGACAGGTCGGGCCANAGCGTGACGTCGCCCGGCACGTACGCCAGGCGGCGGTGGAGCTCGGCGGCCTCGCGCCAGGGGTCGCCGCCGAGCAGGCGGACGCTGCCCGCGTCGGCCCGCGCGAGGCCGAGCAGGATCCGGAAGGTCGTGCTCTTGCCCGCGCCGTTGGGGCCCAGGAAGCCGTGCACCTCGCCGGTGCGCACGCTCAGGTCGAGCCCGTCGAGGGCCCTGGTCCGGCCGTACGCCTTGACGAGTGCGGCCACCGAGATGGCGTCGCTCATGATGATCTGCCTCGTGACTGTTCGCTCGTACAGTTGACTACCCGAACGAGTAGGACGCTATATCGGCGTATAGTCACTGTCCAGCGCGGCAGCTCAGCAGGGGTGAACCCCGGGGTTTCTCTAGGCGCCGGCGACCTCGTTGGGGATCGCGCCGCCGTAGCGGCGGTCGCGCTTGGCGTAGATCTCGCACGCCGCCCACAGGTCGCGGCGGTCGAAGTCGGGCCAGAGCCGGTCGAGGAAGACCATCTCGGCGTAGGCCGACTGCCACAGCAGGAAGTTCGAGAAGCGCTGCTCCCCCGAGGAGCGCACGAACAGGTCGACCGGCGGGATCTCCGGCTCGTCGAGGTAGCGGGCGAACACCTTCTCGCTCACCTTCGACGGCTTGACCCGCCCGGCCGCGATGTCGGCCGCCAGCTTGACCGCCGCGTCGACGATCTCGGCCTGGCCGCCGTAGTTGACGCAGAACTGCAACGTCAGCTTGCTGTTGCCGAGGGTCATCTCCTCGGCGCTCTGCAGCTCGGAGATCACGCTCTTCCACAGCCGCCCCGGCCGGCCCGCCCAGCGCACCCGCACGCCCATGGCGTTGAGCTCGTCGCGCCGCCGCCTGATGACGTCGCGGTTGAAGCCCATCAGGAAGCGCACCTCGTCGGGCGAGCGCTTCCAGTTCTCCGTGGAGAAGGCGTAGGCGCTCAGGTAGGGGACGCCCAGCTCAAGGGCCCCCTCGATGACGTCGAACAGCGAGGACTCGCCCGCCTTGTGCCCTTCGGTGCGCGGCAGGCCGCGTGCCTTGGCCCAGCGGCCGTTGCCGTCCATCACGATGGCGACGTGCCGGGGCACGAGGTCACGCGGGATCGGCGGCGGGGTGGCGCCTGACGGATGAGGGGTCGGAGGCCGGACGTTCACGCATGCTCCCTTTCGACGTGTCGCAGAGAGCGTATTCCGTGTTCCAGATGCCATTGCAGATATGCGGCCACCAGACCGCTGCACTCGCTGCGGTGGCGCGACTCCGAGGCGTCGGCGGTGGCCCAGTCGCCGCGCAGCAGTGCCGTCATGAGCCCGATCGTCTCCCCCGCCGGCACCGCCGAGCCCGCCGGACGGCACGCCCCGCACACCACGCCGCCCGCGACGATGGCGAAGGCCCTGACCGCCGGGGCCTGGCACTTGGCGCACGCCTCCAGCGCGGGCGCGTAACCGGCCACCGCCAGCGAGCGCAGGAAGTACGCGTCGAGGACCAGCCTGGCCTCGTGGGCGCGTTCGGACAGCGTGCGCAGGCCGCCGACCAGCAGCAGGAACTGCCGCAGCGCCGGCTCCTTCTCGCCGTGGGTCAGCCGGTCGGCCGTCTCCAGCATGGCGCTGCCGGCGGTGTAACGGGGGTAGTCGACGGCCAGCGCCTCGCCGTAGGGCCTGATGGTCTCCGCCTGGGTGATCACGTCGAGCGTGCGGCCGGTGTGGAGCTGGAGGTCGACGTGCGTGAACGGCTCCAGCCGCGCGCCGAAGCGTGACTTGGTGCGGCGCACGCCCCTGGCCACCGCCCGGATCTTGCCGGTGCGCTTGGCCAGAACGGTGACGATGCGATCGGCCTCACCGAGTTTCTGCGTCCGCAGGACGACGCCTTCGTCGCGGTAGAGACTCACTTGCCCATCTTACGGCCGCACGCGCGGCATGTTCCGGGCATGCTCTGGTGACGCGAGTTT
>NZ_JBSFGJ010000725.1:0-2954 GCF_053596515.1 Nonomuraea sp. NPDC001684 | reverse complement strand
GGAAATACGAACCGGGATGTAAGAAAACCGTCCTTCGGACCACATGTTCTACGAACGACTCATCCGCGACCGAAGGAAGACCCTGATCACGCCCCACCGAGACGCCGGTCCGGCCAGGTCCGGGCCGGGCCGGTCGTCGGATTCGGCGGGATCGGCGGGAAGGGCGCGTCAGCGGTGGGGGCGGAAGGTGCGGCGGAGGTCTGCGACCCATTCGTCGGGGATCTCCCACGGGATGAAGTGCCCGCCGCGAGCGTGGCAGGTGATGCCGGCGTGGTTGTACCAGGCGGCCCGGTCGCCGTCGAGGAAGCCGCGGATCCGCTGGTCGCCGGTCGTCACGCCGGGCGGGTTCTCGAAGTCGACGAACGTGATGCCCGTGGGCGCCTCGACGACCGGCCACCGGTCGTGCGACGGCGTCCAGGGGTAGCGGTTGTTGTTGGCGTAGGTGCGGATCGAGCTGTCGATCGTGTTGCCCGCCCAGAAGATCGTCGCGTGGGTGAGCAGGTCGTCCTTGGTGAAGACGTTCTCGACGTCGCCATGGTTGTCGGACCACTTCGTCCAGCGTTCCAGGATCCAGGCCAGCATGCCGGCGGGGGAGTCGGCCAGGCCGTGGCCGAGCGTGGACGGCGCGAGCATGTGCGCCGCCAGATGCACCGCGAACCGCCGGTCCAGCTCGACGAACCGGGCGTGCACGTCGGCGGGCAGGCCGTCCGGGATGGGCATGCCGCCGCTCAGGTCCCAGGCGCGGTCGCCGTTGAAGAAGGTGAGCTTCTGCGCCGAGCCGATGTGGATCGCGTACAGCTCGTCGGCGTACTTGTGGCCGAGTTGCCCGGTGACCAGCGCCCCGACGTCGCATCCGGCGGCGGCGTACCGGTCATGGCCGAGGACGCCGGTCATCAGCTCGTGCCACACGTCGGCGATCTTCCAGAAGTTCATGTCCGGCCGGCCGTCCAGCGGGGCCGAGAACCCGAAACCCGGCAGTGAGGGCACGATCACGTCGAACGCCTCCGCCGGGTCCCCGCCGTGGGCGCCGGGGTCGGCGAGCGGGTCGATGACCTTCGACCAGTGCCAGAACGTCCAGGGCCAGCCGTGGCTGAGGATCAGCGGCACGGGGGCGGGGCCGACGCCGGGCTTGCGCATGAAGTGCACCGGCACGCCGCCGACGTCCACCCGGTAGTGCTCGTAGGCGTTGATCGCCCGCTCCGCCGCCCGCCAGTCGAAGCCGTCGGCCCAGTAGGCGACCAGCTCGCGCAGGTACTCGCCGCGCACGCCGTAGAAGCCGTCGTCGTTCCCGGCGGACGGCGCCCATCGGGTCATGATGAGCCTGCGGCGCAGGTCGTCGAGCACCTCGTCCGGTACGTGCAGCGGCTCGGGGCGCAACGGGAAGGGAGTCGAGCGAGTCAAGGGAACCGTCCTCCTAGTCTTCGACACGCGCGGCGATCTCGGTCAGGCGGCCGAGGACGCCCGCGTACCGGGCCAGCTCCGCGCGCTCGTCCTCGCTCAGGTGCGCCACCAGGCGGGCGACCCGCGCCACCCGGTCGGCGCGCCGGGAGCGGACGACGTCCCTGCCCTCCTCGGTGAGGCTCAGCAGGACGGCGCGGCCGTCGCGCGGGTCGGGGCGGCGCGAGACCAGCCCGTCCCGTTCGAGCCTGGCGACCAGGCTGGTGAGCGCGGGCTGCTTGAGCTGTTCCGTCGCCGTCAGATCGGTGAGCCGCATCGGACCCTTGCCCGCCAGCGTGTGCAGCACGGACAGGGTCGAGAAGCTGAGCCGCCGCACCGAGGGCAGCCGGATGAAGTACGCGTTGAAGTCCTCGATCGCGCCGACGAGCGCGTCGAGGTCGAGATCGGGGCCGGGGTCCGCCTGAGAGGATGCCACGCGCCCATTTATATCGAAGTTCGATGTAAATGGGCTACATTCGGTGAGCTACACCATTAATGACGACGGAGGCGCGGCGACCGACAGGTCGATCTCCGGGTCGAAGAGCACCTTGGCCAGATGCTCGACGCCGTGGCACACGGCCCCGATGGCCACGCACTCGTCGCCGAGCACGGAGGCCCGCAGCTCGGGCGTGCGCAGGCACATCGTCTCCAGCTCGATCCGCAGCGGCTCCATGAGCACGTCGGCCGAGCGCGAGAACCCCCCGCCGAGCACCACCAGGTCGGGATCCACGGTGAGGGCCATCGCGGTGGTGGCCAGCGCGAGCACCTTGACGTAGCGCAGGACGGCCCGGCGCGCCTCCACGTCACCCTGCCTGGCCGCCTCGAACACCGCCCCCGCGACCGCCTCCGGCGGCGTGCCGGGCTCGACCGACGGGACGGCCTGCAGCAGCTCGCCCACGTGACCGAGGTTGAACAGCGGATGCACGCCGATCTCCCCGGCGGCGCCGCCGCTGCCGCGCAGGGGGACCCCGTCGAGCACGACGGCGGCGCCGGCCCGGCGTCCGACGTGCAGGAAGATCAGGTTCCGCGCGTCGCGGGCGATGCCCCTGCGGCACTCGGCCAGCGCGGCGAGCCTGCTGTCGTTCTCCACCAGGACGGGGCAGCGCAGCCGGTCGCCGAGGTGGTCGGCCAGCGGAACGTCCGACCAGTCCTGGATGGCCCGCGAGAGCACGACGCGCCCCTGCAGGTCGACGTAGCCCGTGCTGCCCGCGACCGCGAGCCAGACGTCGGCGGCGGCGGTGCCCGAGCCGGTCAGGCAGCCGTCGATGGCCCGGTCGACGGCGGCCAGCCGCTCGCCGCGCGGCTGCTCGGGAGTGACCGGCTCGCGCGTGGTGTGCAGGACGTTGCCGTCTAGGTCGGCCACCACCGCGAGCACCTTGTGTGCTCCTATGTCGAGCCCGAGCACCCGGCCCGCCTCCGCGTGGAACCGGTAGCGGCGCGCGGGCCTGCCCTTCTCGCCGCCGCTCGGATCCAGCTGGACCACCCAGCCCAGCTCCATGAGGTCCTTGACCACCACC
>NZ_JBSFGJ010000724.1:0-2962 GCF_053596515.1 Nonomuraea sp. NPDC001684 | reverse complement strand
GCCGTCGTGGTGCCCCTGCTCACCTGGGACGACCCGGTCGTCATGGCCGAGATCGGCAAGGCCATCGCGGCCGCCGGCTCCGGCGCGGTCGCCACCGAGGCGCTCGGCCCCCACCCGCTGCTCGCCGAGGCCCTGCACATCAGGCTGGCCGAGCGCGGCCTGGCCAGGGCCGACCGGGTCCGCCTGCTCAACGTCTCCAGCCCCGTCGACGCCGTCATCCTGGGCACGGTGGGCGGCGAGCGCGCGGTGCACGCCGTCCAGGCCACGGCCGTGCTGCTGGCCTCCAGGCTCACGCTGCCCGTCGTCGCCGCCTCGCTGGACAGCGAGCCCGGCGTGGACGTCGCCGCCCAGCGCCTGCGCGCCGCCGGGGCCGAGCGGCTGGCCATCGCGCCCTGCCTGATCGGTCACGAGGCCCCGGCGGAGCTCGTCGAGCGCGCCGCCGCCGCCGTCGAGGCCGGTCACGCCGAGCCGCTCGGGGCGCACAGCGCCGTCGCCGAACTTGTCGCGCGGGCTTACGGCAGTCAGCTGGCGACTTGACACCCTTGTAAAGATCGCGATAGTCGCGTTACCTTCTGCGCATGCGGCGCGTGATGGTCATCGGCGAGCGAATCGGACTTCGTGACCTCACCGACGCCGACGTCGTCCCGCTGCACTCCGTCTACGGCGATCCGGCGGCCACGCAGCACATGCCGTTCGCGCCGCGCAGCGTGCAGGAGGTCGCCGCCCTGGTCGGCCAGGCCATGGAGGCGGCCGCCGCCGAGCCGCGCCGCCTCTACGTGCTGGCCGTCGTGGACGCCGACCGGCGGCACGTGATCGGCGTGGCCCGCCTGAAGATCGACCCCGACCTGCCCCACAGCGCCGAGATCGGCTTCGGCCTCCATCCCGACCAGTGGGGCCGCGGCATCGGCACCGACCTGGTACGCCTGCTGCTGTCGTTCGGCTTCAAGCAGCTCGGGCTGCACCGCGTCTGGGGCGCGAGGTCGCCGGCCAACCTGCCCGCCCAGCTCGCCATGCTGACGGCCGGGATGGTCGAGGAGGGACGGATCCGGCACCACGTGCACACCCCGCACGGCTGGCGCGACTCCATCGTGCACGCGGCGATCCAGGACGAATGGACCGAGCGCTAGCGGCGACGAGCGGCCCGGGCGGTGGACGGTGAGTGGCGCGCCGCGGAATTGTCGGTGGCAGGTCCTACGATGAGCCTCCTCACGGAGGGATAGCCGCATGCCTGACTCGCTGATCGTGCCCCTGTTCGTCACCACCGACCTGCCGCCGCACGCGGACCTGGCCGAGTTCGGTGAGCTGCTGGCCCGCACGGCGCGGGTGCTCGGCCCCGACGGCTCCGCGGCGGTCCTGTCCGGCAAGGTGTTCTGGCTCGACCGGCCGGTGCTGCCGGCCCAGCGGCCCGCCGCCGACGACGAGCTGCGCTTCGCCGGGATGCTCGGTCACCTCGTCACGTCCGGGCCCGGCGTCCGCGAGGTGGTGGCCGGCGTGCGGCGGGCGATCGGCGCGGCGGTGACCGAGCGCTACGGCGACGTGGGCGCGGCGCCCGCCGTGTTCGCGATCCGCGACCGCGACGTGCGCGAGCGCACCCCCGACTCGGCCCTCCCGCTCGACAGCCGGCGGGCCGCCGAGCTGGTCGGCGCGGCACGGTGAGGACACCCCCGCGCGGGGTAGTCCAGAGGCATGCTCTATGGCAAGGAACACGTGCAGCGCTATCAGGCCACCGACGGCGCGGAGGGGCACGACTGGAACAACACCACCGTCCTCCTCCTGACCACCAAGGGGCGTAACTCCGGCAGGCCGTACACCACGCCGCTGATCTACCAGCGGTTCGGCGACGACTTCCTCGTGGTCGCCTCCAAGGGCGGCGACCCCGAAGATCCCCAGTGGTACAAGAACCTGCTGGCCCATCCCGACGTCGAGGTGCAGGTCAAGGGCGACAGGTTCAAGGCGCGCGCCCGCACCGCCTCGGCGGAGGAGAAGCCCGAGATGTGGCGGACGATGACCCGCACCTGGCCCCAGTACGACGAATACCAGGAGAAGACCGACCGCCAGATCCCGGTGGTCGTGCTCGAACGCACCACCTAGGCCTCAGGCCACCACCAGGGCCTCGTCGGCCTCGGGGAGCCAGGAGCCCGGCGGGCGGCGCAGCCAGTGGCGGGCCCGTCCCAGCTCGGCGACGGCGGCCAGGAGCGCGGCGAGGCCCGGGTGCCGCAGGCCCTTGAGATGCACCAGGTTCTGCAGGCCGAGCGGCACGGGCTCGGCCAGCGGCCGGTTCACCGCGCCCGGGATCCCGCCGATCCCCACGCCGGCCAGCACGGGCTCGCGATGCCGGCGCAGGTAGTGCCCCATCTCCGCGGCCCCCTCGGGCGCGGCGTGCGGCCGGGCCAGCCGCAGCCCGAACGCCTCGGCCAGCCGCTCCCCCAGGTCGCTCCACTCCCGCGTGCCGGCGTTCCCGGCCATGACGTCCAGCGGGAAGGCGGCCAGCGCGGCGAGCGGCACGGCGTCCAGTTCCGCGAGCGGGTGGTCGGCCGGCAGGAGCACGGCCAGGGGCTGCAGGCGCACCGGGACCTGGGCCAGCCGGGCGCGCACGTCCGCGGGCAGCCCGGCGAAGCGCCCGAACGACACGTCGAGCCGTCCGTCCAGCATCGCGGCCGCGCCCGCGGTCAGGCCGCCGTGGAACCGGGCCAGCATCTCGGTCCCGGGAGCCAGTTCCCGGGCTCTGACCAGCGGCTCGGGCAGGTCGGGGCCCTGCATGGTGACGTCCACGAGCAGCGGGCGATCGGCGCCGAGCACGTCGGCGACGACCTCGTCGTGCAGCGCCAGCAGCCGCCGCGCCCCGGGCAGCAGCCGGGCGCCGGCGGGGGTCAGCTCCACCCGGCGGGTGGACCGGACGAACAGCGGCGTCCCGAGCCGGGTCTCCAGCGTGCGCACGTTCCGGCTGAGCGCCTGCTGGGCC
>NZ_JBSFGJ010000723.1:0-2963 GCF_053596515.1 Nonomuraea sp. NPDC001684 | reverse complement strand
GTGCGCCGGCCTCGCCCTGCTGGTGACCGCCGCGCGCAACCGGCAAGACCGCGCCACGACGAGTTAGGGGACGGTGATGATCGAACAAACGCGAGCCGCCCACGGCAGGCGCCGCTCCTTCGTGCGCCCGGTCATGCTGGCGCTGCTCCTGGTGGCCATGACCGTGCCGGTCTACCTGCTCGTGGTCAACAGCTTCAAGTCCCAGGACGACATCCTCGGCAACCCCTTCTCCCTCCCGTTCGGCGACCTCACCTTCGACTACCTCGCCAACGCCGTCGACAGCCCCCAGTACAACGTGATCCGCAGCTACGGCTTCACGCTGTTCCTCGTCGTCGTCGTGGACGTCCTGTGCATCCTGCTGGCCGGGCCCGCGGCGTACGCGATCGCGCGCAGCCTCAGCCGCCGCTCCCAGCTGCTGCTGCTGTACTTCCTCGCGGGCACCTTCATCCCGGGCGCCGCGCTGGTGATCCCGGTGATCTACGTGCTGCGCTCGGTCGGCCTGGCCAACACCGTGGCCGGCCTCGTGGCCCACGACGTGGCCTCGACCCTTCCGGTGAGCATCTTCCTGTTCGTCGGCTTCATCCGTACCATCCCGGCCTCCATCGACCAGGCGGCGATGATCGACGGCGCGGGGCGGCTGCGCACGTTCTGGACGATCATCTTCCCGCTGATGCGGCCCGCGGTGGTCACCGTGCTGATCCTCAACTCGATCGGGATCTGGAACGACTTCGTCAGCCCGCAGATCCTGCTCAGCCCCGGCTCCGGCCGGTACACGGTGACGACCGCCATCTACGCCGGGATCAGCCAGTACTCGACCGACCTGACGCGGGTGTTCCCCAACCTGCTGCTGGCGGTGGCACCGGTCGTCATCTTCTTCGTCTACATGCAGCGCCACATCATCAGCGGCCTCACGGTCGGCGCGGTCAAGGGCTGAACGGCCCGTCACGGAAAGAGGGACCATGACCTTGTTACGCCTTCGGCGGCCGCTCGCGGCCATGGTGATCGCGACGGTGGTCGCGACGGTGCCGGCGGCCGTCACGGCCGTCCCGGCGGCGGCCGAGCAGGGCACGAGCGCGGGCGGCACCACCTACCACGTCGCGCCGTGGGGCAGGGACTCGGCCGACGGCCGGTCGGCCGCGACGGCCTACCGCCACATCCAGCGGTGCGCCGACGTCATGACGCCCGGCGACACCTGCCTGATCCAGTCGGGCACGTACGAGGAGACCGTCGTGCCCGCCCGGTCGGGCGCCGCCGGACTGCCCATCACCTACCGGGCGGCCCCCGGCGCGCGCGTGACGGTGAGCGGCGCCAAGCGGATCAGGGGCTGGTCCCCGGTCACCGGCCAGGACGTGGCCCGCATCGCGCAGTCGGACCCGTACGCGCCGGGCTCGCCCTTCGCCCAGGCCGTGCGCGACGGTCACGTCTACAGCGCCCGCGCCGACCTCGGACCCGACGTCACGACCGTGCAGACCTTCACCGACAAGCGGATGAACGTCGAGGCCCAGTGGCCCTACCCCGGCCTCGACCTGCTCGAACCCGCGGTGCGGTACGCCGGGCCGGGCAGCGCGGAGGCCACCGTCGCCGACGACGCGCTGACCCGCCCGGCCGGCTACTGGAACGGCGCCCGCGTGACGACGAACTACTGGTACATCACCGCGACCTCCACGATCAAGAGCTCCGACGTGGGCTCGGTCGTGCTCGACGTGGCGCCGCCGTGCGTCCACAAGGTGATCCCGAAGGACACCCGGTACGCGCTCACCGGCAAGATCGGCGAACTCGCCCACCCCGGCACCTGGTTCTACGACCCGGCCGGCAAACGGCTCTACCTGTACAGCGAGGACGACCCCGACCGGCACGTGATCGAGGCCAAGGCCCGCACGCTGGCCTTCGACCTGCGGAACGCGAGCCACACGACGATCGCCGGCGTCGGCCTGTTCGCCTCCACCGTCGAGACCGGGCCGGGCAGCAGCCACGTCGTGATCGACGGGATCACCGGCACGTACCTGTCGCACTACACCGACATCACCCGCGGCGCCACCGACTGCGGCTCCACCGTCACCCGGGGCGTCGCCGACACCGGCATCGTGCTCAACGGCACGGACAACAAGGTCGTCAACAGCGACCTGTCACTCAGCGCCGGCAACGGCATCGCGCTGCGCGGCATGCGGAACACCGCGACGAACAACGTCATCCACGACGTGGACTACCTGGGCACCTACGCGGCCGGCGTCGCCGTGCAGGGCAACAGCCAGACGGTCACGCACAACACCATCTACCGGGTCGGCCGCAGCGGCGTGAACCTGCAGTGGGACAACGCCGCCGGCGGCACGCCGGGGCCGGACCGCATCGCCTACAACGACATCTCCCAGTACGCCCGGCTGAGCCTGGACGTGGCCGCGGTCTACACCTGCTGCGGCTCCGACATGCTGGGGACCTCGATCGACCACAACGTGCTGCACGATCCGGCGCCGAGGTGGGGCGCCACCAAGTTCGGGGTCACCGGCGTCTACGCCGACAACGGGCAGAGCAACATCACCATCGCCGCCAACGTGGGCTGGGGCAACCCCGAGGGGACCGTCATGCTCAACGGCCTCGGCGGCGGCTCGCACAACAACGGCGTCTACAACAACACCGGCGGCATGACGATGTTCTACGTCAAGGAGCCCGGCAACTCGACCGGCACCAAGGTCTACAACAACATCGGCCCGATCCGCGGCCTCGACGGCGCCACGAACGGCGGGATGGTGTTGTCCAACAACCTGCCGGCCGACGTCGACCCGCTGTTCGTCGACCCGGCCGGGCGCGACTACCGGTTGTCGGAGGCGTCCCCGGCGCGCAACCAGGCGATCCCGCTGCCGGGCGTCAACGACGGCTCGACGGACCCGCTCCCGAGCCTCGGCGCCTACCAGTACGGCGCCCCCAAGTGGGTGGCCGGAGCGACCCGGTAGGACAGAAGCAGCCCG
>NZ_JBSFGJ010000722.1:0-2965 GCF_053596515.1 Nonomuraea sp. NPDC001684 | reverse complement strand
CGGCGGCTGGTCCAGGATCCGGACCGACAGCGCCTGCTGGCCCCGGCGGCCCTCGGCCACGCCGAACTCCACCTTCTGGCCTAGCGCCGCGACCAGCCCGGACCCGAGCGCGTTGCGCACGCGGGGCCGGTCGAGCCGCAGGACGGCCACCGCCCCGCGGCGCTCGCACGCCAGGCCCCCGTCCGACGGCCGGTCCATCAGAACGGGGTGGGCCAGGGGGCCAGCCAGGCGACGTCCACGACGCCGGGACGCTGGTGCGGCCAGGCGGCCACCTCGCGCCAGCCGTGCGCCGTCATGTGCTCGGCGATGCTGTCGAGGGTCGAGCCGCCGCTGTAGCGGGCCGTCACGCTGCCCTCGATGACGGCGAGCCGCAGCCGGCTCAGGTCGGTCCCGGCGAGCACCTCCAGTTCGGCGCCCTGGGCGTCCACCACCAGCACGTTGCAGCCGTGCTGCACCTCGCTGACGGGGATCACCGGGACGACGTCCTGCCGGACGACGGCCATGGGCAGCAGCGGCGGCAGCATGCTGGACTGCTTGTCGTAGGGGGTGACGTTGAGCGTGGCCTGGCCGCGTTCCCGGCCGGCGCACGCCGCCACGACCTCGCGGGCCGGGTGGCCGTGCTCGGGCTCGGGCAGCCCGGCGGCCAGGTGGTGCAGCCGGAGCTGCTCGCGCAGCGCGGGCAGGTGGTCGCCGTTGGGCTCCATCATGACCAGGCGGCGGAACCCGCACCTGGTGAGCGCCTCCACCTCCTGGCCCCGGTGCGCGCCCACCTGGATCGCCCCTTCGGCCGGCAATCCCAGCTTGTCCAGCAGGTCGGGCAGGTGATCCTCCCATCGGGTGCTCACCCGCTCCGGTGCGACAGTCTGGTTGCGCATCTGGTCGTCTCCTCCCGGTGAACCGCTCAGGGCAGCGTCATCGTGGTCATCGTCGGTCGCGGCCGCGCGCCGCCGCATCTCGTGGATTGCGCGGTACGTCCGCCCGCCGTCCCGCATCGCCGTCCCGCATCGCCCCCGGGCATCGCCGCCGTGCATCGCCGCCGGGCGAGCAATCCGCGAGGTGCGGGACGGCCGCGCGGCGGACCACGATGGACGCGGCGACCGAAGGGAGGGCCCATGCGGCGAACTCGTGACCGTGACCTGAACGCCTACCTCGACCGGCTGGACGTCGGCGACCCCGGCGAGCCGTCGCTCCCGGCGCTGCGCGCCCTGCACCGCGCGCACGTGGAGCGGGTGCCGTACGAGACCTTGGAGGTTCAGCTCGGCCGGCGGATCACCGTGGACCCGCGCGAGTCGGTCGAGCGGGTGCTGCGCGGGCGCGGCGGCTACTGCGTGCAGCTCAACGGGGCGTTCGCCACGCTGCTGACCGCGCTCGGCTACGACGTCACCTGGCATCGGGCCGGGGTGCAGGCCGCCGTCCGGGCGCCCGCCTCGCCGGCGTCGTTCGCGCCGCACCTCGCGCTCACCGTCGCCCTCGACGGGCAGGACTGGCTGGTGGACATCGGGCTCGGCGACGGGCTGCACGAGCCGCTGCCGCTGCGGGCGGGGACGTACCGGCAGGGGCCGTTCGAGTTCCGGCTGTCCGCCTCGGACGTGGAGCCCGGCGGCTGGCGGTTCGACCACGACCCGCGCGGGTCGATCGCCGGGCTGGACGTCGAGCGGGCCCCCGCCGAGCCCGGGGACTTCGTGGAGTGGCATCCGTACCTGTGCACGTCGCCCGAGTCCCGGCTGGTGCGGGCCGCCGTCGTGCTGCGGCGCGACGCGACGGGCGCCGACTGCCTGGTGGGCTGCATGTTGCGCCGGATCGGCGCGGACGGCAGGACCGAGCGGGAGCTGTCCACCCGGCGGGAGTGGTTCGGGGCCCTGGAGGAGGTGTTCGGGCTGCGTCTCGACGACGTCAACGGCGCCGAACGCGAGGCCCTGTGGACCAAGGTCCGCGACGCCCACCTGTCCTGGCAGTCCCGCCGCCGCACCCCCGCCGCCTGACCCCGCCCACTGGTTTTCTGATCAGCGGGCGGTTCTCGCCACGGCGGCCGGGGTGACCGGGGTGAAGAAGTTGACGAGATTGCCGTCGGGGTCGCGGAACAGCAGCGACCGGTTGCCCCAGGGCATCGTGGTGGGCTCGTTGACGAAGTCGGTGACGAGGCCGGTCAGGTTCTCGTACACGCGGTCCACGTCGTCCACCAGGAACTCGACGATCACGCTGTGGTTGTCGGCCGGGCGGGAGGAGCCCGGGGCGAACAGCGGGACGGTGCGAATGCTCGCGATCGCCAGCGTGGCGGTGCCGGTCCTGATCTCGGCGAAGTCCTCGGTGGACCAGGTCGCCGGGGTCCCGGTGGCCTGCTCGTAGAACCCGGCCAGGCGGGCGACGTCATCGGTGATGATGCGGATCGATACGAAGTTCATGACGTTCCTTCAGTGTTCGTGCAGCTCTTGGCACCCCGCACGGTACGACTGATACTGGACGGATTCGGTCCACTATTCGCCATAGGCTCGTATTCATGTCGCCACCCACCGGTCGTGTGCTCACGCTCCTGGAGTTGTTGCAGTCGGGCGGCGTCCGGACGATGGCCGAACTGGCCGACCGGCTCGGCGTCGACGGCCGTACCGTGCGGCGGTACGTCGGTCAGCTCGTCGACCTCGGACTGCCGGTCGAGTCGGTGCGCGGCCGTTACGGCGGCTATCGTCTCGCCCGCGGCTACCGCCTGCCGCCGCTCATGCTCGACGACGACGAGGCGCTGGCCGTGCTGCTCGGCCTGATCGCCAACCGGCGTACGGCCGGCGACGCAGGCGACACCGCGAGCGAGACGGCGGCCGCGAAGATCCGCCGGGTGCTGCCAGAACGGCTCGTCCGCAGACTCGACGCGCTCATGGAATCCCTCGCCTTCACCGGCCCGTCCGGCAGGCCCGCCGGCCCGGACGCCGCCGTCCTGCTCACGATCGCCGACGCCGTACGCCACCGCCGGCCC
>NZ_JBSFGJ010000721.1:0-2968 GCF_053596515.1 Nonomuraea sp. NPDC001684 | reverse complement strand
GCACGTACCGGCACACGCCGCGCGAGCAGCCGTCGAAGCGGTCGGGCGCGCGGTAGGCGTAACCGAAGATCGTGCGCACCGCGGCGGGGGTGGCGACCCCGGCCGCGGCGGCGCGGTCGCCGGCCAGCCACGCGCGGAACAACTCCCCCGCCACCTTGCCGGGTGCGGGCGCCGCGGCGAGCGCAGGGGCGGCGGCGAGCGCGGGCGCGGTGGCGAGCGCGGGGGCGGCGGGAAGGCCGAGCGTCAGCGTGGCGGTCGCCGCGAGGGCGGCGCCGCCGAGAACCAGTCGTCTGGACACGCCCCGACGTTAGGACCCGCCCCTTGCGCAGGGATTGCTCCCGACTTGCAACCCTTGCCCCCGCCCCCGGTTCCCCCGCACCGGGGCGGATGCTCAGCGTGACGGCCTGTTCACGGATGACAAGCCGGGATCGTACAGTGTCAGGATGACGGTCGAGATCACGTGGTCGCGGCGGCGCGCGGCGACCGGCCGGGGCTCGCCGTCGCCCGCGCACCTGACGTAGCCGTCATCCTCACGGACGAGAAGGACCACCCCCATGGCTCAGATCAGTCCCCCCAGCCCGCCCGAGGCCGGCAGCGGCCAGCCCAGCCTGAAGCGGGTGATGGGCCCCGGCCTGTTGCTGCTGTTCATCGTCGGCGACATCCTCGGCACCGGCATCTACGCCCTGACCGGCCAGGTCGCCGGCGAGGTGGGCGGCGCGGCCTGGCTGCCCTTCACGATCGCCTTCGTCGTCGCGCTGATCACCGCCTGCTCCTACCTGGAGCTGGTGACCAAGTATCCGGAGGCCGCGGGCGCCGCCCTCTACGTGCACAAGGCGTTCGGCAAGCACGCGCTGACGTTCCTGGTGTGCTTCGCGGTGATGTGCTCGGGCATCACGTCGGCGTCGGCGGCCTCGCGGGCCTTCGCCGCCAACCTCGCCACCGGGTTCGGCCTCGACGCGGGCAACGGCGTCATCCTGCTGATCGCCGTGGGGTTCATGCTGCTGATCCTGGCCGTCAACCTGCGCGGCGTCGGCGAGAGCGTCAAGCTCAACGTCGTGCTCACCGCGGTCGAGCTGTCGGGGCTGCTGATGGTCATCGTGCTCAGCGGGTACTTCATCTCCGGCGGCCACGCCGACTTCTCCCGCGTCGTCGCCTTCGAGACGCCCGCCGACAAGGGCGTGTTCCTGGCCGTCAGCGCCGCGACGTCGCTGGCCTTCTTCGCCATGGTCGGGTTCGAGGACTCCGTCAACATGGCCGAGGAGACCAAGAACCCGACCCGGATCTTCCCGCGCATGATGTTCGCCGGCATCGGCATCACCGGGGTGATCTACGTGCTCGTGTCGATCTGCGCGGTCGCCGTCGTCCCGGTCGGTCAGCTCGCCGCCAGCGAGACGCCGCTGGTCACGGTGGTGCAGACGGCGGCTCCCGGCGTGCCGATCGCCTCGCTGCTGCCGTTCATCTCGATGTTCGCCGTCGCGAACTCGGCGCTGATCAACATGCTGATGGCCAGCCGGCTGCTGTACGGCATGAGCAAGCAGGGCGTGCTGCCGCCGTTCCTGTCGGCGGTCCACGCCACCCGGCGCACGCCGCACGCGGCGATCCTGTTCACCACGGTGATCGCCATCGGCCTCATCACGTTCGTCTCGCTGGTCCCCGACAGCCCCGTCGTGGCGCTGCTGGGCGGCACGACCTCGCTGCTGCTGCTGGCCGTCTTCGCGGCGGTCAACGTGGCGGTCCTCGTCCTGCGCCGCGACGTCACCGGCGCCGAGCATTTCAACGCGGGCCGGGTGCTCCCCGTGGTGGGCACGGTCACCTGCCTCTACCTGGTGCTGCCGTGGTCCTCCGGGCGTCCGGCGGGCCAGTACGAGATCGCCGGGATCCTGCTGGTGATCGGCGTGATCCTGTGGGCGGCGTCCTGGTCGTCGGCCAGGCGCCGGGCCGCCCGGCGACCATAAGACCGGCGACCTTAAGCCCGGCGGAAGCAGACCGTAAGCAGGCTCCGGCAAGCTGGGAACCACACAGAGCGAAACCGGAAGGGACATATCAGATGCGCAAGGTCAAGCTGCAGCTCCAGATCACCACCGACGGCTTCGTGGGCGGCCCCGCCGGCGAGATGGACTGGGTCACGTTCCCCTGGACCGACGACATCAACGCCCACGTCGCGGCGCTCTGGGAGCCGGTCGACACCATCGTGCTGGGCCGCAAGCTGGCCGAGGGCTTCATCCCGGCCTGGGAGTCGCGGCCGGCGGGCGAGACCGAGGAGGGCATCGACAAGATGATCAACACTCCGAAGGTCGTCATCTCCCGCAGCCTCACCGAGTCGCCCTGGAAGAACGCCGTCGTGGCGGGCGGCGACCCGGCCGAGACCATCGAGGAGCTGAAGGCGAAGCCCGGCGGCGACGTGATGGTGGCCGGCGGCGCCTCGATCGGCCGGCAGCTGATCTCGCGGGGGCTGATCGACGAGCTGCACCTGTTCGTCAACCCGGTCGCGATCGGGGCCGGGCTGCCGCTGTTCCCGGCGGGCGAGGGTTACCACCGGCTGCGCCTGGTCGGCGCACGCGCTTTCGACTGCGGCGTGGTGGGCCTGCACTACGAGCCGGAACGGTCCTGAGAGGTCCGCCCTCCACCGTGGCGGACCGTGAACCGCGGAAGGCGAAAGAGAGCACGTGCCCGGGAATGGCCTCCCGGGCACTTCGCTTTTTGGTCAGAACGTCGCTGACCAGGAGATAGTCCGGCCGTCAATGACGTCAAAGCGAAGGCCCGGGAGAATGGCGGTCAGTCCACCTCGACGGCGGCCTGGGCGAACTGGGCGGAGTAGAGGCGGGCGTAGGCGCCGTCCGCCGCCAGGAGGGCCTCGTGGGTGCCCTGCTCGACTCCGGCACGGCGCCGTCCGGGTCGGCGATCGTGATGTCGGCGACCACCGAGAGCAGCCTGCCGTCCAAGCCGGGAAAGCCGACGCCCAGCAGCT
>NZ_JBSFGJ010000720.1:0-2973 GCF_053596515.1 Nonomuraea sp. NPDC001684 | reverse complement strand
ACAGCAGCTCGGGCGGGCTGGCCGACTTGGCCTTCTTCTGGATGTTCTCCCACTGGGCCGACAGCCGGGCCACGTCGCGAGCCAGCTCGTCCTGGCCCGCGCCCTGGCCAGGCCGCCGACGTAACCGAGCGAGGTGCTGAGCGCGGCGCCGAGGGCGGCGTAGCGGGCGGCGGCGTACAGGTCGCCGACGGTGAGCCGCCCGGCGGCCAGCATGAGCCCCCCGGCGGCCAGCACGGCGACCTCCAGCAGCGGGATCATCAGCCCCGACCGGACCCCGGCGGAGGCGTTCGCGCGCCACAGGGCCATGCCGTGCGCGCGCAGCCGGGGCAGGGGCGCGAGCACCCGGCGGGCCTCCTGGTCGGCGGTCCCGGCGGCGGCGATGGTGCGGGCGCCGTCGAGGGCGTCCACGAGGCGGGCCGCGATCTCGCCCTGGACCTCCTGGTAGCCGCCGGAGATGACGGTCGTGGCGCGCAGGAAGGCCCGCAGGACGAACACGATGACGACGATGCCCGCCGCGAGGGTGAGGGTCAGCAGCGGATGGATGAGGGTGAGCGCGACCAGGGCGCCGACGGTCGGCACCAGCAGTGCCAGGGCGCCGGTGACCGTCTCGGGGGCCCGTCCGGCCTCCTCGGCGTTCAGCCCGGCCCGGGTGACGAGGTCGCCCTCGGGGAAGCGGCGGGTGGCGGCCCGGCCGACGCCGAGCACGTGCCGCAGCACGCCGAGCCTGAGCCGGGCGGCCGCGTACGCGCTGCTCGCCCCTCTGGCCCAGCCGCCGAGGCTCTCGCAGAGCACCACCACGGCGACCACGCCCGCGCACAGCGCCAGGGCGCTGGCGGCCTCCGGCGAGCGGGCGAGGAGCAGGTCGAGCGTGCGGCCGACGAGGAACGGGACGGCCAGCTCACCGGCCGCGCCGGCGACGGCGGTGACCGCCAGCACGGCGGGCCACGGGCCGCAGCGCCGTACGGCGTCCGTCACCAGGCGGTCTCCCGGTCCCACCTGCCGGCCTCCTTCAGACTCGGGAGGTCCCCGCGCCACCACGAAACGGCGCGGGGACCCTGTCAGCTATCAGTGGCAGAGAGCGACACTGAGGTTGCTCGGGTGACCCGAGTGACACGTGAGAGCAGTGAGCGAGCTGCCGCCGCTGGCCACGTCGCTGGCCGCGGGAGCCTCCAGACCCTGCAGGTCGAGAAGAACCATGTTCTACACCTCCTTCCGCGGTTGATCATGCGCAGGCCGCTCTGGTGCGGCCTCCAGGAACGGCAGGCGTGCCGGCTGGTCTCCCAGCACCGCCCCGAGGGCGAACAGCACGCCGGCCGTACCGGTCGCGAAATCCATGGACAGGCGCAACAGCCCGTCGCCGGGGAAGGCCAGGCCGCCGCCGTACGGCATGGCGTGCCAGCTCAACCCCTTGATCAGCTCGCGGGCCACCGGATCTCCGGCGAGTGCCGCGATGATGCCCGCGCGGCCGGTGAACAGCCCCGGCTGGACGAAGAACCCGGCGCGGGCGACCAGCTTGAGCCGGTCCAGCTCGGCGGCGAGCTCGTCGTCGTCGCGGTGCGTGAGAAAGCGTGCGAGCACCATGGCGATGCCCACGGAGCCCTCGTCCAGGTAGGGCAGCATCCGCCAGCCCTGGTTCACCTGGAGCGAGCCGTCCTCCGAGGCCCGGCAGCGCCGCAGGTCCTGCCTGAGCGCGATCTCGGCCAGGTCGAGCAGCGCCCGGTCGCCGGTGTGCTCGTAGGCGTGCAGGAAGAGCAGGGCGGAGCCGGACGAGCCGTACATGAGGCCGGCTCTGGGGTTGTCGCCGCCGCTGATCTCGGGCACGTCCTCGGGGCCGCCGAGGCGGTCGGCGCAGATGTCCACCGCGCGCATGGCGTGCTCGGTCAGGGCGGGCTCGGTCCGGCCGAGGCGCAGGAGGTTCAGCCCGATGCCGGGCAGGCCGGAGAACAGGGCCGTCTCCAGGCGGTCCCACTGCTCGCGCAGGGCGATGTCGACGACGTCGAGCGCGTCCTGGCGGTGTCCGAGCCGGTCGAGGACGTGGGCGATGCCGTGCAGGCCGTCGTACAGGCCGATGCCGGAGCCGGCGGCCGGGCGCAGGGCGCGCTCGCGCAGCCAGGTCTCGTACTCGGGGAAGGGTCCGAGGCCGGTGGCCGACAGGGCGAGCAGCACGCCGGCCGCGCCGGTCGCCACGTTGAGGCCGCCGCCGGGCTTGAACTGGGCGACGTCGCCGGGGAAGAGGCGGTCGTCGCGCTCGGGGGTCGCGCCGGCCCGGATGGCCCGGCACATCGCCTCCCGCAGCTCGGCCCAGGTGGCCGTCCCCGGCGTCGGCACGGGGGTCTCCACGGCCTGGTCACCCGCGATGGTCGCGGCGGCGGCGTCCATGAAGGCACCGGGGACGGGGAAGGTCTCCTTGACGATCCGCGCGAGCTGGACGATCTTCGGCCGGTGGATCGGCAGCATGATCGTGCACTGCGGGGCGAACAGGGCGAAGCGCAGGCAGGCCAGCGCGTACCGATCGACCTCGACGCCGTGGCGGTCGCGCGGGGCGGCGAAGGCGGGATGGGCCAGCGCGGCCCTGGCCCGGTCCGCGGCGAGGGTGGCGACCTCGTAGTCGATGAGCACGACCCGGCCGTCCTGGGTGAGCAGGATGTTGTCGGGGTGCAGGTCGCCGAAGACGACGCCGCGTCCGTGCAGCGACTCGACGGCCTCCTCGACGCTCTCCAGGGTCGTGGTGGCCCAGGCGGTGTAGTCGGCGAGGTCCTGCTCGTCGCAGGTGGCGCTGGTCAGCGGGAAGCGGCGCACCAGCCGCCGCTGGAGCGGGGTGCCGTCCACGAACTCCTGGACGAGGAAGTGGTGGCCGCCGATGGTGAAGTAGTCGCGCAGCTCGGGGGCGGCGGGCAGGCCGGCCAGGCGGCGCAGCATGTCGCGCTCGTGTTCGAGCCTGGCGACCGCGTCCCGGCCGGCCACGTCGAGGCC
>NZ_JBSFGJ010000719.1:0-2973 GCF_053596515.1 Nonomuraea sp. NPDC001684 | reverse complement strand
GCCGGGCCGGCGGGCGAGCGCTGGTGGCGGGTCGAGCTGCGGGCCGAACGGCTCGACTGGCTGCCCGGCGTGCTCGCCGCGCTCGACCGCCCGTTCGTCATCGAGCGTCCCGATGAGCTGCGCGACCTCGTCCTCGACGTCGCCGGCCGCCTCGCCTCCCGCGCCCGCCGATCCTGACCGCCCGGCGTCACACTCCGACGAAGCTCACCGTCTCGGCCAGGTCGGCCCGCCCGGTACGCAGCGGCGGCACGTCCTCCCTCTCGAAGCCCACCGCGACCCCACAGAGCAGGACAAGTCCGTCATGGGCGCCGACGGTCTGGCTGACGGTCTCGCGGTACATCGTCCACATCACCTGGGGGCAGCTGTGCATCCCTTCCGCCCTCAGCAGCAACATGACCGTCTGCAGGTACATCCCCGCGTCCGCCCACTGCCCGGGGCCCATCGCCCGGTCGAGGTAGCAGAACAGGACGACCGGCGCCCCGAACGCCGCCGAGTTCAAGGCGGCGATCCGCCGCGGCCGGTCAGGGGCGTCGCGCTCGATCCCCAGCGCCTTGTACCGCTGGTCGGCCGCGGCGGCGAACCGGTCCAGGTACGGCGAGGTCAGCTCGGCCGGGTACATCGGGTACTCCCGCTCGTCGCCCGGATCTCCCGCCAGGGCCCTGGCCGTCGCCCGCCGTTTCAGCTCGGCCAGCGGCTCACCGGCCACGACGTACAGCCGCCACGGCTGAAGGTTCCCGCTCGACGGGGCCCGTGTCGCGGCGGTCAGCACGCGTTCGAGCACCTCCTTGGGGACCGGCTCGTCGCTGAACGCCCGCACCGCCCGGCGGCTGTCCACGGCTTCGTACACGTCCATGCCTTCTCGCCCTCTCACGTCACCCTGCCCGTGCGGGCCGCGGCGAGCAGCCGTGCGGCCGTCACCGCCGCGCCCGCGACCGCGGCCGTCACCAACCAGATCATGAACGTCGGATACAGACAGACCACCTGGATCCACATGATGTCGCCACCCCGCAGGAGCACCCGCATGATCGGGACGATCATGACGCACAACGCGAGCGGGGCCAGCTGTGGCAGCAGCCGCAACCGCCGCCACCCCCCGTACACGACGGCCCAGCGCCGGGAGCGGGCCACCCCCCGTACGGCCAGCCCGACGGTCGCGAGGGTCAGCAGGACGAACAGGATGTCGGTGACGAGGTAGGGCGGCGAGGAGGGGATCTCGGGTGTGCCTCCCTCGATCAGGGCGACCAGGCCGTCCATGAGGGCGCCGGCGTCGCCGAAGGCCGTCCCGGTGTTCGCCATGACCGCGACGCCGTACCCCCGCTCCGGCATCAGCAGCTGGGCGGCCGTGGAGGTGAACAGGTCGCCGTCGTGCCGGACGACGGGGGTGCCGCGCGCGGTCTCGCCGATCTCCCAGCCGAGGGCGTACTCCCCGTCCTGCTCGGACGGCGTGCGCATCTCCTTGACGCTTCGCGGGGAGAGGATGCCGTCGTTCTGCGCGATCAGCCATCGGGCCATGTCGCCGGCGGTGCTGAGGATCCCGCCCGAGCCGTTGCCGAACCCGGGCGGCTCCGGCACGGCGACGGCCCGGCCGAGCACGACCAGATGGCCGCGGGCGCTGCCGGGCAGGTCGCGGTCGGTGTCGACCGTCCTGCTGTGGCGCATGCCGAGGGGTGTGAAGACGTTCTCGTGCAGGTACGCCGCGAACGGCTGCCCGCTCACCACCTCGACCAGCCGCGCGGCGACCTGGTAGTTGGTGTTGTGGTAGCTGAAGGCGGTGCCCGGCTCCGCGGCGAGCCGGGCCGTCCTCAGCCGGGCCACGGCGCCTTCGAGCGTGCGGGGCTGGGGCAGGCTCTTCTCGCGGAAGGCCGAGTCGGCCATGCCGGAGGTCTGGTTGAGCAACTGCCGCACGGTGATCCGGGCGGCCCTGGGATCGGCCATGGTGAACTCGGGCAGGTGACCGCGCACCGGCCCGTCCAGCTCGACCTGGCCTTTCTCCACCAGTTGCAGGACGGCGAGCGAGGTGAAGGACTTGCTGACCGACGCCACGGCCATAGGCGTGTCCGTCGTCACCGGCTCGCCGGAGGCGGTCCGGCCGTACCCGGCGGCGTGGACGACCCGCCTGCCCTTGGTGATCGCGACCGCGACCCCGGGGAGCCCGGTCGCCTCGCGGTACCTCGTGACGAAGGCGTCCACCGACGAGGGGGCGAGGTCCTGGGGCGGGGCCGGGCCGGACGCGAGCGGCAGGGCGAGGCAGAACACGGCGACGATGTCTCTGAGCACCCGCCCAACGCTATGGATCACCCTCGTTCCGCCACCATGGCGAAGTCCCTCCGCTTTTCCTACGGAAAACCGCCATTCCCTTCTGGAAGCCGGGCGGGCCCGCCTGGAACGCGCCTGCACCCCGCCAACCCGGGAGCGATTCGTCTGTTTCGCCGGAAATGAAACCTGCGGTGCACAGGTGTCCCTGATGGCTACCGTGGCGGAGTGCACACAGTGATCACGCGAGACGGCCGCGCCCTTGCCGTGGAGCAGTGGGGCGTCCCCGACGGGACACCCGTCTTCTACCTGCACGGCACCCCCGTGGGACGCCTGGCCCGCCACCCCGACGACTCCTTGTACACCAGGCTCGGCATCCGGCTGATCACCTTCGACCGCCCCGGCCTCGGCGGCTCGACGCCGCTGCCCGGGCGGCGCGTCGTGGACGGCGCGGACGACGTCGTCGCCGTGGCCGACGCGCTCGGCCTCGACGAGTTCGCCGTCTACGGGGTCTCCGGCGGCGGGCCGCACGCGCTGGCGTTCGCCGCCCGCCACCCCGGGCGGGCCGTCCGGGTCGCCTCGCTGGCGGCGCTGGCCCCGCGCGACGCCGAGGGGCTGGACTGGACCGACGGGGAGGCGGAGGGCGAGGCCGAGGGCGACGGAGTGGCCGCCGGCTTGGCGTTGGCGCTCTCGATCTGCTTCAGCGCCTCCTCCAGCCGC
>NZ_JBSFGJ010000718.1:0-3010 GCF_053596515.1 Nonomuraea sp. NPDC001684 | reverse complement strand
GGAGGAGCTGGCCGCGGCCGCGTGACGTCCCGCCGCGGGGCCGCCCGCGGACCGGGCCTCACCGAGCAGGCGCCGCGGGAGCGCCGGCGGGCAGGGCGCGGCGCGCCAGCGTGACGTAGAAGTCCGTCCCCGTCCGCAGGACGGCGTCGTTGAAGTCGTACTCCCTGCTGTGCAGCGGGTCGCCGCCCCGGCCGGGTTCGGTGCCGTTGCCGAGGAAGGCGAAGCAGGCCGGCACGGCCCCGGCGAACACGCCGAAGTCCTCGCTCGGCATGACGGGCGCGCAGTCGGGGTCGACGCCGTCCTCGCCGGCGACCGCGACGGCCGCCTCGACCGCCGCGGCGACGCAGGCGGGGTCGTTGACGGTCGGCGCGAACTCGTGGGTGTAGGTGACGGCGCACGTCGCGCCGTGGGCGGCGCCGATGCCCTCGCAGAGCCGCCGGATCCGGTCTTCCAGGAGCGCGGCGACGGCGGGGGCGAAGCTGCGGGTGTCCCCTCTGATGACGACCTCGCCGGGGATGGCGTTGCGCGCGCCGTCGGTGCTGATGTCGGTGCAGGACACCACGGCGGGCAGCGCGGGGTCGACGTTGCGGGCGACGACCGTCTGCAGGGCCAGGACGATCTCCGCGGCCACCACGATCGGGTCGACGACCATGTGCGGGCGGGCGGCGTGCCCGCCGCGGCCCCGGATGCGGATCTCGAAGTTGTCCTCGCCGGCCATGATGTTCCCGGCGCGGGTCAGGAAGTGGCCGGCGGGGACGCCGGGCCAGTTGTGCAGTCCGTACATGGCCTGGACGGGGAAGCGGGCGAGCAGGCCGTCGTCGAGCATGGCCCGCGCGCCGCGGCCGGGCTCCTCGGCGGGCTGGAAGACGAACCGGACGGTTCCCTCGAAGCCGCCCTCGGCGGCCAGGACGGCGGCGGCGCCGAGCAGCATCGCCATGTGCCCGTCGTGGCCGCAGGCGTGCATGAAGCCGGGGTTGCGGGAGACGTGGGCGTGCGTGCCCGGCTCGTCGAGCGGCAGGCAGTCCATGTCGGCCCGCAGCCCGACGGCCCGGCCGGCGCCGCCCCTGGTCAGGGAGGCGACGACGCCGGTGCCGCCGACGCCGGTGACGACGTCGAGGCCCGCCGCCTCCAGCTCCGCGGCGAGGTAGGCGCTGGTCGCGTGCTCGGCGAAGGCGGGCTCGGGCCGCCGGTGCAGGTCGTGCCGCCAGGCGCGCAGCCGGGAGTCGAGGTCGGTCACGAGCGGGTCCTTCCGTGCCGGTGGGGCACCATGATGGACGCGTCCGGCCGCCCGATCAATGCGGGGCGGGCCGCAGGTGCTCGTCGAGCCAGTTCAGCACCTTGGAGACGAGGCTGATGCGGTTGGCGCGGTTGCGGATCTCGTGGCCTTCGTCCTCGAAGAGCAGCAGGTCGCAGGGCACGCCGCGGGCGCGGGCCGCCCCGAACGCCTGCCGGGCCTCGTGCACCGGCACGTTGGTGTCCTGGGTCCCGTGCACGACCAGGAGCGGGGCGGCCAGCCGGTCGAAGGCGCGCAGCGGGGACAGGGCGTGCAGCAGGTCGCGGTCCGCCTCCGGGTGCCCGTACTCGGACACCGCGGCGGAGGCGATCCACGGTTCGGTACGGGCGTAGAAGGTGGCGAAATCGGCGATGCCGCTCATGTTCACGCCCGCGCGGAAGAGGTGCGGATGGGTGACGAGGGCGGCCAGGGTCAGGTAGCCGCCGTACGACCAGCCCATGCAGGCGAGCCTGGACGGGTCCGCCGCGCCCGTCCGCACCAGCGCGGCGGCGCAGTCGGCGACGTCCTCGACCGCGCGGAAGCGCAGCGCCAGGTCGTCGGCCTGGCGGAAGGCCCGCCCGTACCCGCCCGAACCGCGCACGTTGGGCGCCAGCACCCCGATCCCGGCGGCCAGGAGGTTCTGGTAGAGCGGGTTGAAGGTGGGGCGTTCCTGGTCCTCCGGCCCTCCGTGCAGCGACACCACGAACGGCGCGGGCCCGTGGACGTGCGCCGGACGGTAGAGCCAGGCGGCCAGCTCCAGCCCGTCGCGGGCGGGGAAGCGCAGCAGCTCGGCGCCGGTCGCGACCGGGAGCCGCCCGGCCCCGGCGGCGTACCGGTACGTCCCGGAGGTCAGGTCGCACAGCAGCACGTGCGAGGGCTCCTCGGGGCTCTCGGCGGCGAGCACCGCCGTGCGGCCGTCCCAGGCGACGCGGATCGAGGTGACCACGTCGGCGGGCGGCGGCGGCAGCGGCCGGACGTGCGCGGCGGGCAGTTCCACGACGTCCAGCGCCGAGCGGCCGTGCTCGTTCCACAGCAGGACGCCGCGGCGGCCGTCGGCGCTGAGCGCGAACCGGTCCAGCTCGGCGTCCGGCCGCTCGGCCAGCACGACGGGATAGGCGTTGCGCCGCACCGCCAGCAGCGCGGCCCGGTCGCGGCCCGCGTCCGACACCAGGTAGGCGATCTCGCCGTCGGGCGACAGGACCCCCTGGTCGGTCGAGCCGGGCAGGCCGGGCAGCAGGTCGCGCTCGCCGCCCGACGGGTGACCCGGGACGGCGTCGGCCGCGTACATCCGGCGCAGGCCGCGCGGCCCGCGCCGGAGCAGCATGCGCGCGTGGTCGCGGCTGACCGCGGCCGGCCACAGCAGCTCGCCTGCGGCGATGACCTGGCGGGCGCCGGTGACGGCGTCGGCCAGCTCGGCCCTGGTCAGGCCGGCGGCGGAGGTCTCGGCCACCAGGACGGACTCGCCCCGGCCGGTCCAGCGGACGAGCGCGGCCGACCCGTGCGGCGGGACGGCGAGCGGCCGCAGCTCGCCGCCGTGCGGGCGCACGGTCCACACCTGCGTGTGCTCGCCGCCGCCCGGCGCCACCAGGACCGCCAGGTGCTCCCCCGTGGGCCCCCAGCTCACGTCCACGACCGGGTGGTGGCCGGTGTCGACCGGCCACGCGTCCACATCCGCGCCGACCGGCAGGACCCCCACCCGGGCCACGCCGACCTGGTCGCCCACCAAGGCCCCCGCGC
>NZ_JBSFGJ010000717.1:0-3010 GCF_053596515.1 Nonomuraea sp. NPDC001684 | reverse complement strand
CGCCGCCGTGGCCGTCCCGCCGCCTGGCCAGGTCGATCACGTTGCCGTTGGCCATCTGGGCGGCCAGCCACGTCCTGCCCTTGTCGTTGAGCAGCCTGACCACGCGGCGGCGCTGGCCCCGCGCGGCGTACTGGAGCACCGAGGTGAGCGCGGCCAGCGGCTCGGCCCCCGGGATGCGGCCGAGCAGGTCGCGCAGCAGGGACAGGGCGTCGGACAGCCGCTCGGGGTCGCCGCCGTCCACGAGGTCGTCCAGTTCGCCGGCCAGCTCGTTGTCGGAGCGGTCCCGCGGGTCCAGGGCCAGCACGTGCAGCGCGAAGACCACCCGGGGCAGCCGGACGCTGGAGGTCTCCATCAGGTCGTGGGCGATGCGCTCGACGGTCTTGACCACCGGCGCGTCGCGCAGCCCCGGCAGCCGGAAGTCCACCCGCACCCGGGGCGACTCGGGCCTGGTGACGCTCCTCCAGACGCGGGTGAGGCACACCTCGCGGTCGGTGCCGTCGGGGCCGAGCAGCACGATGACCGGGAGCCGGTCGCCGCTCCCGAGCGGGAGGCACTCCTTCGTCACCAGGCGAAGGTGCGCGTCGTTGAACGAATCCGCCATCGCAGCAACCTGCTCGGTCGTCGTCAGCCGGTGCGTGCCCGAGTGAGCATCGCCCCGCGGACGCTCGTTTCCATCATAGAAACGAACATCGGACGACGCGGAAAAATCCGGATGAATCCGGAGCCTCCGGCCGGCGCCGGAGGCTCCGGCCGGGGTCAGGGGTGCGGGCGCTCGTCCACCACCTGCAGCACCTTCCCGGTACGCGGGTGCGTCACCAGCTCGGACGGCCGCACCCATTCGACGGTCAGCGGGTGCACCAGCCCCTCGGCCACGGACTTCGGGTAGAGCGGCTTGGCCGCGTACACGGCGTCCACGAGCCGCTGGGTCAGGCCGGGCGGCGGCTCCTGCGTGCTGGCCAGCCGGAGCAGCAGGCCGTCCTTGCCGTCCCAGCGGCGCTGGACCATCTGCATGGCCGACATCGCCCGGTCCGGGTCGGCGGCGACCAGCACGGCCCGGACGGCCTCGCTGGACATCGCCACCGTCTCCACCCTGGCCCCCTCCGACGTCCTGCCGACCAGCCGGAAGGCCCGGCATTCCGCGTCGGTCCACTCCCCCAGGTCGCCGACCGGGTAGCGGATGACCGGCATCAGCGTCCTGAACAGGTTGGTGACGACCACCCGCCCGCGCACGCCGGGCGTGGTGACCGGGTCGCCGGTCACCTCGTCGAGCAGCTCCACCAGGGTGCGGTCGGGGAACGCCGCGTGCACCCGCACGTCCGCGCCCGCCACGGGGCCGCCGATCAGCCCGGCGTCCACGGAGGCGTAGCCGAGCGAGGCGATCGCCGCGCCGGGGAAGGCCTTGGCGAGCTGCGGACGCAGGTCGTCGAAGAGCAGGTCACCGGCGAACAGCAGCAGTTCCACGGTGTCCGCGCCGCGCCCGCGCGCGATCACCGCCTCGGCCACCTTGCCGAGCTTCATCGGCGGCCCCGCCAGCACGTGCACGCCGAACAGCTCGATCAGGTCGGCGATGTAGCCGTCCTCGGCGTGGCAGGCGATGGGCAGGCGCACGTTCTCCACGGGGGCGTTGTGCAGGGCGTGCTCGATGTAGAGGAAGCCGCCGTACATCTCGCCGGCGGAGAACAGGTTCGCCACCCGGTGTCCGGGCCGCAGGCCCGCCTGCACCATGCCGGCGCCGAACGCGGTCACCGAGTCGGCGTGCTCCGAGCGCGTCCAGGGGGAGAACTTGGGCGCCCCGGTGGTGCCGCCGGAGGCGTAGACGCCGGCGTCGGTCAGGGGGCCGGTCAGCAGCCTGTTGTCCGGGTAGGTGTTGGCGGCCCAGAAGGCGTTCTGGTCGATGATCGGCAGCGCGGTGAGGTCGTCCACGCCGTCGGGCAGGTCCCGGTAGAGCTCGGCGTAGAACGGCGAGTGCCGGCGGGCGAAGTCGATCAGGTCACGCAGGGACTTGGCGGGCATGTGTCACTCCTTGGTCGTCGATGCTCAGATCCGGCTGTGGGCGAGGCTCGGGACCCGCGCCAGCACCCGTCGGCGGTAGAACCACCAGTTGGTGGCCAGGAAGACGGCGTAGGCGCCGATGAACACCTGGAGTGCGGGCGCGACGGAACCCGTCCCGGCAAGCGAGACGGCGAAGCCGCGGGGGATGAGGAACCCGCCGAACGCGCCGACCGCGGAGGCTATGCCGATGGCCGCCGCGGCCTCGCGCCTGGCCCGCAGCCGCTCGTCCGGAGACCCGTGCCGGGCCTGCGCGGTGAAGATGGCCGGGATCATCCGGTACGTGGACCCGTTCCCCGCCCCCGAGGCGACGAACAACAGCAGGAACGCGCCCAGGAAGAGCGGGAAGCTGTGCCGGCCGAGCGCGGCGAGCGCGGCCACGGCCCCGGCGGCCATGGCGACGAACGACCACGAGGTGACCTTGGCCCCGCCGTACCGGTCGGCCAGCCAGCCGCCGACCGGCCGCGCCAGCGACCCGGCCAGCGGCCCGAGGAAGGCCAGGTACGGCGAGGCGGACTCGGCGAACGCCGACTTGGCGACCAGCGGGAACGCCGCCGAGTAGCCGATGAACGAGCCGAAGGTGCCGATGTACAGGAAGGACATGACCCAGGTGTGCGGACGCAGGAACGCCCTGCCCTGGGTGCCGAAGCCGGTCCTGGCCACGGCCAGGTTGTCCATGAACAGGTACGCGCACAGCGCGGCGGCCACGACGAGCGGCATCCACACCAGCCCGGCGTACGCCAGGCCGCCCGCCGCCACCAGCGGGATCAGCAGTTGCACGACCGCCACGCCCAGGTTCCCGCCGGCCGCGTTCACGCCCAGCGCGAACCCCTTGCGCCGCTCCGGGTAGAAGTAGGAGACGTTGGCCATGGAGGAGGCGAAGTTGCCGCCGCCGAGCCCGGCCGTGGCGGCGGCGGCCAGGAACATCCAGTAGGGCCTGGCCGGATCGGTGACCAGCCAG
>NZ_JBSFGJ010000716.1:0-3012 GCF_053596515.1 Nonomuraea sp. NPDC001684 | reverse complement strand
GCCCGCCTCGGCGAGCCCGGTCAGGCGCTCCCTGACCCGGACGGCCAGCTCGGCCGCGGCCTTGCGGGTGAACGTCAGCCCCAGCACGTTCTCCGGTTTGACCAGGCCGTTGGCCACCAGCCAGACCACCCGCCCGGCCATCGTCTCGCTCTTGCCCGAGCCCGCGCCCGCCATGACGACCATCGGTTCGAGCGGCGCCTCGATGACCGCGGCCTGCTCGCTCGTCGGCGGCAGGATGCCGAGCTTGTCGGCCAGTTCGACCGGGTTCAGCACACCTGGCCCCCGTTGTCGTTGACCGGGCAGCTCGCCCGCGCCGCGCACGTGCGGCAGCCGTCGTTCACCTTGGCCTGGAAGAACGGGCCCGACATGCCCGTGGCGACGGTGTCGACCAGGTCGCCGGCCCAGCCGGGGTTCTTGTCGTCGGCCAGCGCGCCCTGCCGCTGCTCGGTGGCGGCGTTCTTGCCGGCCGCCTTGCCGAGCTGGACCAGCGCGGCGCCGCCGGGCTCGGTCATGCCGTGCCGGGCGAACGCGCCGAGCAGCGCGGCGAGCTGGTAGACGCCGAGCTGCGGATGCCGGTCGAGCTCGCCCGGCTTGGGCTTGGAGCCGCCGGTCTTCAGGTCGATGATCACCGCGCGGCCGTCGTCGTCGCGCTCGACCCGGTCGACCCGGCCCTTGATCTGCACGCCCTCGGAGACCGTGGCGACGAACGACTCCTCGATGGCGACCAGCTCGCGCGGGTTGTCCTTCTGCCAGCGCAGGAACTTGCCGATCATCTGCTCGGCGACCTGGCGCTGCTTGCGGTTGTACCAGACGTCGCCGAAGTCGAGCTCGTTCCAGACCTGGTCGAGCCGCTCGCCCAGGGCGTCCTCGCCGGGCAGGTCGGTGGCGGCCAGCATGGCCAGCGCGTGGATGACGTTGCCGAGGCCCTGGGCGGTGCTGGTGCCCGCGGCGCCGACCGCCGTCTCCAGGAGCCAGCGCAGGCCGCACTTGGTGAAGCTCTCGACCGCGGACGGGGAGATGTTGACGATGCCGTCCGGCCAGCTCAGCGGGCGGTCATCGGTGATGGGGGTGAGGGCGTACCAGTCGTTGGGGTGGGCGCCCTGGACCCCGGCGGCGGCCAGGCGGGCGAGCTGCCGCGCGGCGCGCTGCCGGACCTTGGCCGGTTTGGTGGGGTCGGTCACCGCGCTGCGGAGGTCGGCCACCAGCGCCGACATGGTCAGCCAGCGCGCCCGGTCGTCGACCGTGGCCGACTCGACCGCGCCCGGCATCAGCTCCGACAGGAACCGGGAGGGCCGCTCGTCGGTGTCCTCGCCGCCGACCGCCGTGACCACCAGCCGCCGCCTGGCCCGCGTGGCCGCGACGTAGAACAGCCGCCGCTCCTCGGCCAGCAGCTTGGAGGCCAGCGACGCGGCGCTCGGCTCGGCGCCCTCGACCACCTCCACCAGGTCGTCGGCGCCCAGCAACGACCCGCGCAGCCGCAGGTCGGGCCAGACCCCCTCCTGGACGCCCGCCACGACCACGATGTCCCATTCCAGGCCCTTGGAGCGGTGGGCCGTCAGCACCCGCACGGCGTCGCCGTCGGGGGCGCGGTCGGCCAGCGTGTCGCCCGGGATCTCCTGGGCGGCCAGGTTGTCGAGGAACACCTCGGGGCCCGCCTTGGGCATGCGGTCGACGAACTTGGCGGCGTGGTCGAACAGCGCCACCACCGCGTCGAGGTCGCGGTCGGCCTGCGCGCCGCGGGAGCCGCCGGACAGGCTCTGCTCGGTCCAGCGCGGGCCCAGGCCGCTGGCGTGCCACACGGCCCACAGGAGGTCTTCGGCGGTGCCCTCCTGCGCGGCGGCCTCGCGGGCGGCGGCGAGCAGCTTGGCGACGCGTTCGGCGGGGAGGGCGACGTGCGGCTCGACGCGGGTGAGCTCGCGGGCGTCCTGGATCGCCGCCACCAGCAGCTCGCCGGACGACCGCGCCCCGGCCTTCCCGGCGACCGGCTCCTCCTCGGGGGCCGGCTCCTCCTCCGCGACCGGCTCCTCCTCGGGGGCCGGGTCCTCCTCCGCGACCGGGTCCTCCTCGGCGGCCGGTTTCTCCTCGGCCGGTCCCTGCGCGGTCGGCGGCTCCTCGGCGGCCAGGGCCTCGTTCTCGGCTATCTTGAGCGCCCGGCGCAGGCGGCGTACGCCGATCATGTCCGTGCCGCCGAGCGGGCCCGTCAGCAGTTCCTCGGCCACCCCCTCGTCGAGCTGCGCCGGGTCGAGCGCCACCCGCAGCATCGTGAGCAGCGGCCGGACCCCCGGCTCCTGGGCGATCGGCACCTCGTCCCCGGCGATCATCGTCGGCACCCCGGCGTTGACCAGCGCCCGCCGCAGCAGCGGCACCTGGCGCTTGGCCGAGCGCACCAGCACCGCCATGCGGTGCCAGGGCACCCCCTCGATCAGGTGCGCCCGCCGCAGCGTGTCGGCGACGATCGCGGCCTCCTGGCTGGTGCTGTCGGCCAGCAGGACGCGCGCGTCGCCGGGCTCGACGCCGGCCGCCGGGACCAGGTCGCGGTGGCCGTGCCGCTGGTCGTGGTCGGGGGCCGGGGCGATCGGCAGGCGGGCGGCGACCCGGCGCGAGGCCTCCAGCAGGTCGGCCCCGCTCCTGCGGCACACGCGCAGCGCCACCACCGGCGCCTCGCGCCCGTCGAGCGTCCTGAACCGCTCGGGGAACTTCATGATCCCCTGGACGTCGGCGCCCCGGAACCCGTAGATCGACTGGTCGGGGTCGCCCACCGCGACGAGGTCGCGCCCGTCGCCGGCGAGCTGGTCGAGCAGGTACTCCTGGGCCGGGTCGGTGTCCTGGTACTCGTCGACGAACACCATGTCGTGGGCGGCCCGCTCGCGCGCGCGCACCTCGGGCCTGGTCAGCAGCGCCGAGGCGGCCCCGATCAGCTCGGCGTAGTCGTAGGTGTCCTCGGGGTCGAGGTCGAAGCGGTCCTGGTAGCGCTCGTAGAACCGGCCGGTGGCGATCCAGTCGCTCCTGCCG
>NZ_JBSFGJ010000715.1:0-3016 GCF_053596515.1 Nonomuraea sp. NPDC001684 | reverse complement strand
AGGTCACACTGCAACAGCCCAGCCCTGAGGTAAGGCGCGGTCTGGGAAACCACATCCCGTGCAGGGCACATAGCTCTTGGGGCGACCACCGCGTGTAGAGGGACGGATGCCGTTGGAAGATCAACGGATTCCATGTCGGTCTCCGCTTCTCTGCTTCGACACCCCTCGAACTCGATGCGCCATGTCGGCTCACCTTGTCCCGATCGCTCGTCAACAACCTACCTCCGCCAGCGGCCGGCGCGGAGGGCGTCCTGCGGGCACCGCGGCCGCCGGGCACGACGCGAAGCCCTCCGTGGTCTACGGTCCCGCCGACCAACCCGCCATCTTTCGTAGGACCGGGGCAGATGGAGTCGCCCTGCCCCTCGTAGGGCATGCCAGGCGGCGAGCGGACCGCTCAGGATGCCGGCGGCTCAGGGATGAGGGCAAGAATGTCGTCTACAAGGCGCTACCTGACCCTGCTGGGGATGGAGGCGCCCAGCGCGTTCTCGTATCCCCAGAACCCGTCGGCGGCCATACGGACCATGAGGCACCGGATCGCCTCGTCGTCGCGCTCGTCGATCGGCGTCGTGCAACCGGGGAACCAGCGGTCGTAGACCCGTTGCCCGATGCGGCCCCGGGTACCCCGTCAAGCCGGACCCGCAGCGGGCATACCCTACTGATCGATTTCATCCGCGGTATCCGGATGCCGGTGAGCACCGTCTTGATACCGGCCTCGGTGAGGATCTCCTTTATGACAGCGGGGAGTTGCCGGAGTTGCTCTCGAAGGGTGGCTGCGTTGAGGGGTTCTCGGGGTTCCGGCCGGGGAAGACCCAGCGGGCCTCGGGGTTGAGGGTGGTCCAGAAGCCGGGGCCGGCCGGCGCCGCATCCGGGACGGCCATCCGCCCTGGAGCCGGATGCCGGTGAGCTGCCGGTCCGGAGTGCCGTAGGCGGAGGTGCAAGTGCCGCCGTCGCAGCCGCACTGGCCGCCGAGCAGTGGGCGGCCGTGCCGCTACCGTCCGATGCTCCGCGGTCGTCGCGTCGTCCGACGCTGACCGCATGTCGGATCACCCTGGTCGAACCCACCTGGAAGTCAGCACTCGACGTCGAAATCGAGCTCGTCGTAGCGGAACTCCGCGATCTGCTCACGGGTTCCGGAGATGAGGGTGATGCAGCCGTCCCCGAAGACCGCGCTCTCCGGGATGGAGGCGAACAGCACCTTCCCACGCGCTTCCACCGGGTTGTGCCAGGCGCGGGAGTAGCCGCCGAGCTGGATGTCGAATCTCCATCGGAGGTCAGGAATCTCCCCCATGTCATCGAGGAACTTGGCCACCAGGCCGGCCCGCTCGGCGTCCCCCTCGGCGTAGTCGGCCGCTTCCGCGACGTCGGACCAGCGAAGAGCGGCAGACCAGGTGGTGCCAGGAACCGCGTAGAGCGGGAACGGCTCGTGAGCCTTCGCCTGCGAGTGGCGTTCGACGGTCTCGGTGCCTGGCGGCAGGTGGATGACGACGCCTTCGTCGAGGTCGGTGATCTCGGCGAGGATGACCAGGTGGCCGTCGGCGGGAAAGTCGATGTCGAGGACGCCGGTGGGCAGGGCGGCGCAGTCGATGGTCACCACGTGCGGCACGTATGAGGGCAGTTCCAGGTCCTTGGGCAGATGGGGAAGCCCGACGGCCCGAGCGGCCGGACGGGCGTTCTTCTTCAGCTCTTCCGGCAGTTCGTCATAGGGGCAGAGGTAGACACAGGGGCGCAGGAGGCGAATGAACGCCTCGGTCACCGGTTCGGGTAGGTCAAGGGCCCGTCCGGCGTCGAGGACGGCTTCACGCACGCTCACCTTCATGGATGTCACAGTGCCACGCGCCACTGACACCCTGCGCCCCGGCCAGGTGCGGGCCACCTGATCCGTCATGCCGACCGGCCGCTGATGCCCTTGATCGCGATGTCCAGCAGCCGGTCGGCCTGATGGTCGTCCTCGTGATGCTCGGTGGCCAGCGAGATGGCGTTGACGAGCGCGAGCAGGTCCTCGGCGCGGATTCCTGGGCGTACGGCGCCTGCCTGTTGTGCTCGTCGCAGGAGTTCGCGCGCCGCTTCTGTGATCATCGCCTGGCAGCCCTCGTTCTGCTCCAGCAGGTCGGCATCCCGGCTGCCGTGCAGCAGCGAGGCGGCCAGACCGCGACTGGCGCTCGCGTAGGCGTTGAGGTCGCCCAGCCAGGTCAGGAGCGCGGGGCCCGGCTCGCTCTGCTCGGCGCGTTGTGCCGCCATGGCGCACAACTCCTCGACGCGGTCGTGGAAGACGGCTTCGAGCAGGGCGCGACGGGAGGGGAAGAGGCGGTGCAGCGTCGCCGATCCCGTCCCGGCCTGACGGGCGATCTCGTTCAGGGCGGCGCCGGCGCCGTCACGTGCGAAGACGTCCCGGGCCGCGCTGACGATGCGGTCGTAGTTGCGCTGGGCGTCCGCACGCAGGGGCTGCCGCCGGGTGGTGTGGGGCATGGCCTCCTCCAGGTTTTGACAAGTGGGCTGGCGCTCCGGTTAGAGTAGCCGAACCATAAGTGGGCTGCCAGCCCACTTATGCTCGAAGCGACTGGGAGAGATCATGCGCGCCGTCCAATACACCCGTTTCGGCCCTCCCGAGGTGCTGCGCGTCGACGACGTGCCCGCACCTCGGCCCGGGCCAGGAGAAGTGCTCGTCGAGGTCCGTGCCGCGAGCGTGGACGCCGGCGAACTCGCCTTCCGCGCAGGCAGGCTGCGCGGCATCGCCCGCGCCCGATTCCCCCGCGGCCTGGGAGGGGACTTCACCGGCCGCGTCGCGGCCCTGGGGCCCGGTGTACCCGCCTGGAGCGTGGGAGAGGAGGTGTGGGGGCTGATGCCGCACTTCGCCTTCGGCGCCATCGCCGACTACGTGGCCGTCCCCGAACAGCGGCTCGCCCGAGCCCCCGAGAACCTGAGCCTGCTCGACGCCGCCGCCCTGCCCTCGTCCGGCACCACCGCCCTCACCGCCCTGACCGACAAGGCCGGCCTCACCAGCGGTGAACGGCTTTTG
>NZ_JBSFGJ010000714.1:0-3031 GCF_053596515.1 Nonomuraea sp. NPDC001684 | reverse complement strand
GGCCGCGGCCGGCGAGGTCTCGCTGCCCGCCCGGTCGGTGGCGCGGCCGCTCGCCGCCGACCGCATGCTGGCCGTCCTGCCCAGCGGCCACGAGCTGAGCGTCCGCCCTTCGTTGCCGGTGGCGGAGCTGGCGCGGCACCCGTTCATCATGTCCACGGGCGGGTGCGAGCCGCTGATCACGGCGATCGCGCGGGCGGCGGGTGCGAGCCTGAAGTGTCATTACCGGGTGCGTGACACCAACAGCATCCTGGCCATGGTCGCCGAAGGGCTCGGGCTGAGCATCGTCCCCGAGCTGTCGCTGCCCGCCCACCTCAGCGGCGTGCACGCGATCCCGCTGGAGCCCGCCGCCGAGCGGATCATCCTCCTCGCCTTGCCCGCGGACCCGCTCCCGGCGGCCGTCGCCTTCGCCGAACTGGCCGCCGCCCACCACGCGGCGTCCCGGTGAACTCACGGCGATCGGCGCAGGGGCCGGATCGGCCGGGCCGTAGCGCCGACCTGCCCAGGGGCGACTCAGGCTTGGGGTGGGGCCACGGCGTCGGGGGGCAGGCGGCGGGCCAGGCGGAGCAGCGCAAGTGCGGCCGGACCCACCAGGGCTGCCAGCGTCAGCCACAGCAGCAGCGGGGCCATGTCGAGCAGGGCCGAGAAGCCGGCGGGTGCGAGGACCGCCGCGAGCGCCCAGGTCTGCTGGTAGATCGCCAGGTAGCGGCCCCGCAGGGCCGGTGGTGCGGTGGCCGCCGCGAGGGCCCAGCTGGGCACGGTGTGCATGAGCTCGCCGAAGGTGAGGACGAGCGTGGCGACGAGCAGCCCGCCGACGCGCGGGAGTCCGGCGGGCAGCAGCGCGGTCGCGGCGTAGGCGGCGCACGCCGCCATCAGGATCAGGCCGCTCAGGGCCATGGCGTGCGTACGGCGGGCGTGCCGCTGCCACCTCCGGACCGGGAGCTGACCCGCCGCCACCAGGACCGTGTTGATCGCGTAGAGGACGCCCAGCAGAGCCGGCGGGACGCCGAGCACCGTGACCGCGTACACCGGCAGGGCGACGGGGAGGATGAGGTGGATCAGGGTGTACGCCTGCTCGGCCGCCACCAGGGTGAGGAACGGCCGGTCGGCGAACACCTGCCGGTAACCGCCCGGATTCCGGGGCGGCGGTGCGGGCGCGCGCCGTCCCGAGAGCAGCAGGCATGCGGCCGCCAGGGCGAAGCTGGCCGCGTTCATCAGGGCGACGACCGCGAAGCCGGTGGCGCCGGCGAGGGAGACCACGCCCGCCGACAGCAGACCGCCCAGGCCGAAGGCGACGTTCCTCGCCGTGGCGATCAGGGTGTACAGCCGGTCCCTGAGCGCGCCCTCCGCCAGTGCGGAGACGTGGCCGCCGGAGGCGGGATAGTAGGCGCGGTCGCCGGCCGCGATCAGGGCGGCGACGACGAGCAGGGCCACGAACCCGTCCACCAGGGGATAGGCGGCGAAGGCCGCCGCACGCAGCACGTACGTGGCGATCAGCACGCGGCGCGCGTCGAACCTGTCGATGAGGGTCCCGGCCACCGGGTTGGCCGCCAGCCCCACGACCGCCGCCACGGTGACCCCGAGCCCGACGGTCGTCATGGGCAGGCCGGTCACCTCGTGGATGAACAGCAGGGTCAGGGGCACGTACAGGCCGTTGCCGAGCGCGTCGACGAACATGCCGACCAGGAACGGGCGTACGCCGACGACACTCGTGAGGGAGGGGGAAGCCATGTGATCAGTGTTGCCAGGCGCTCATGGGGACGGCATCGGCCGCTGGTCCCATGAAGGCGGCCTCCGGTCCGTCCATGGTCCTAGGTCTCGGGCTCTCGGGCAGGGCCGGACGCGTGGCGTGACGGATGCTCTGAGTGCGCGCCTGGGGCTGGACAGGTGACAGGCAGCCGCCCGCGCCCCGGGGGTCAGTTGTTCGCGATGAAGTCGGCGACCAGCCGGTTGAACTCGTCGGCGTGCTCGATCATCGCCCAGTGCCCGCAGCGGTTGAGCAGCACCAGCCGGCTGTCCGGGATGTTGGCCAGCAGGTACAGGGAGATCTCGAACGACACCACCCGATCGTCGCGGCCGTGGATGAGCAGGGTCGGCACCTGGATCCTCGGCAGCAGCTCCGGCTTGACCCACTTGGGCAGCGGGGCGCCCTTCGGCAGGCCGTCCACGTAGTTGCTCAGGTGGTCGGGGCGGGCGAGGGCGGCGTCAGAACGGGCCTGGCACAGCTCGGGGGTGGCGAAGCGCGCCTTGTCGTAGACCATGATCTCGACGAGCCGGCGCATGTTCTCCGGGCTCGCGTCCCGGTACGCCTCGATCAGCACCTTCAGCCCCTCGGACGGGCCGTCGCCGGCGCCGAACAGCGTGGGGATCCGGCCGACCGGCGGCCCCATGGTGATCAGGTGCGAGATCCGGCCGGGGTGCTCGGTGGCCAGCCGCAGCGAGGTCTGCCCGCCCATCGAGTTGCCGACGAACGCGGCCCGCTCGATGCCGAGGGCGTCCAGGAACTGGATCGCCGCCTCCACGTGGTCGAGCCGGTCGACGGTCGCCGGGTCGGACTCGCCCCAGCCGGGCATGTCGACGGCGTAGACGTGGAAGTGCTCGGCCAGCGCCTCGATGTTGCCGGCGAAGTTGCTCCATCCGGTGGCGCCCGGCCCGCTGCCGTGCAGCAGCACGACCGGATGGCCGGAGCCCGCCTCGTAGTAGCGCAGCTTCCAGTCCTTGGTCCGGACGGTGCGCGCGATGTCCTTGGCGTCGAGTGCCATCAGTGGTCCTCCCCGTTCGGCGCGGGCGCGGCGGCCAGCAGCCCGGCGACGACGCCCGGGGGGCGGTGGCCCCAGCTGTGCAGCTTGTCGAGCGTCTTCACCTCCCACGTCGCGTCGTCGATGATCAGTCCGCCCCAGCCGTACTCCACGCTGAAGCCGGAGGGGGTGTGGACGTATCGCCGAACTGGCCGCCGAGCTGGGGGCCGAGCTGCTGCTGCTGACCCCGGGCCGGGGCTTCGAGGACGAGCCGGTCGCCGCCGCCTGGCGGCGCT
>NZ_JBSFGJ010000713.1:0-3036 GCF_053596515.1 Nonomuraea sp. NPDC001684 | reverse complement strand
CCGCATCCCGTGGTGGCTGCGCCGCATCGCCGACGGCGGCCAGGTGCTCGCCCCCGGAACCCCCGACTGGCCGATCCAGCCGATCGACGTGCGCGACGTCGCCCGCTTCGCCCTCGACGCCGTCGAACGGCACCTCACGGGCTCGTTCAACCTGGCCGCGCCGATCGGCGGAGCGACGTTCGGCGACCTCCTAGAAGCCTGCCGGGAAGTCACCGACAGCCGAGCGACGTTGGAGTGGGTGCCGCACACCTTCCTCCAGGCGCAAGGCGTCCGCGAATGGACAGAGCTTCCCCTGTGGCGGCCCTACCCGGGCACGTGGCAGGTGGACGCGGCCCGCGCCCGCGCGGCCCGACTCGTCTGCCGCCCGCTCGCCGACACCGTGGCGGACACGTGGGAGTGGCTGGCCAGCGGCCCAAAGCTCGACCACGAACGCGCGGCCGAACTCGGCATCACCCCGGAGCGGGAGGCGGCCATCCTCGCCGCGTGGAGCGGCCAGAGGACCGGTTAGCCGGCGGGCAGGGCGCGGACGGTGGACGCCTGCATGAACGCGGCCAGCTCCGTGTTGAACGCCCGCGCCTGCTGCGTCTGCTGCGCCAACTCCACCTGCCCCCTCAACTGCTTGAGCCGGTGCACGACGGGGAACGTCCGCATGTTCTCCGGCAGCTCCAGCACCTCGTTCATCGCGCTGGCCGCGTTCATCAGGTCGCCGAGGAGGACGTACGCCGTGGCCATCTCGATCCCGATGGTGGCCTCGATCGTCGCCGACCGCTGACCGGCGGGCAGCGCGCGAGCGTCGTTGAGCGCCGCCTGCGTGTGCTCCAAGATCCGGCTCGTGAACTCGGCGACAGCCGCGGCCTCGAACTCGCCGCGCCGCACCTGGAGAAGCATCAGCAGCGCCGAGCTGAAACACCGCTGCTCGCGGACGATGTCCCAGTGGAACACGCCGCCGATCTCCTGCAACTCGTCCCCGCCCTGGTCGGCGGCGCGGGCATCTATCGCCGCGCGGATCGCCGCGACGGTACGGTCCTTGTCCCCAAGGTGGGAGTAGGCGCGGGCGGCGATGCTGTGAACGCGGGCGGCCGCGATCCCGACCGGGCGGTGCTGCTCGGCCCGGGTGATCGCCGCGACCGCGTCGCGCGGCTGCCCGGACCAGTAGGCGCTGGTGGCCATCATCCCGCGCGCCCACACCGCCAACGGAACGTGGTCGATGCTTTTGGCGACCGACCAGGCCGCGCGGGCGTGCTCCGTGGCATGCCGCGTCTGCCCGAGGTCGATGCACGCCTCGGCCATCAGGACGGCCGCGACGCTCTCCACCCGGCTCAGCTCCGTGAGCTGGTCCGGCCGGCGGGTGTCTTCCCTCATGGCCCGCACCTGGTCGCGGATGGCCACCAGCTCCGGGAAGGCGTCCATCGGCGGCCGCAGCAGGTAGGTGCGCGCCAGGTGGACGACGTCGTCATGCATTTGCTCCATCGCCGCCTGGCCGAGTTCGCGTTCCGCCTCGGCGGCGGCCTCCCGGCTCTGGTCGGCGGCGTGCGTCATCATCTCGAAGATCCCCCTGGGCTGGTCGACGGCGGCACCGAACATGCGGGCGGCTGGACGCAACGCCCTGCCTGGTTCGGGTGAACCGTCATTCGTGCTGGTGGCGGCCGTGAACAGGATCGCGACCGGCCGGTGAAAGAGGTGCTCCAGAACGTCGCATGCCTGCGGGTACGGCTGGGTCTCCAGCTCGCCGCGCAGCCACCGCTTCCATGTCCTCGACGACAGCGTCAGCCGGCCGTAGCCGAGCTTCTTGCCTTCCTCCTCGAAGACGCGGCAGAACGTGCGGTACGGCAGAAGCCCTTGGGCTTGAGCGAGTTGCCTCAGCACAGTGTCCATGCGGGCCTTCCTGCCGGACGCGACAGCTCTTGCCCTCACGGTAGAGGCGATCCAACAGAGATCGGTAGCGTTCCGCCCTGGCGTATCGGTTAGAAGTCGGGACAAGTCCGGCAGATGTCCACCCCCTGTCCGAGATGGCCCCTCACGCCTCGTAGCGATGTCCCCTGCACGGGGCCACGATGCGTAAGGCCAACCCATTCACCCCTCTGCCCGCGAAGGCTCCGACGACATGGATACCGGCACCTCCACCAAGAGCCTCACCCTGTACGACCGCCCATCGATCGCCCGCGTCTACAACGCTGCCACGGGCGGCAAAGACAACCACGGCGACGACCGGGACGTCCTCCTGGCCGTCCGGAGGATCGCCCCCCGCATCGCCCAGGCCGCGCTGGCGAACCTGGAGTTCGGCATCCGCGCGACGCGGGCCGTCTCCGAGCTGGGCATCTCGCAGTGGCTGAACCTCGGGTGCGGGCTTCCCCCGGACGGGTACGCCACCACCTACCAGACGGTCGCCGAGCACCACCCGGACCCGAGTGTCGTCTACGTGGACATCGACCCGATGGTGGGCTCGCACGGGCGCGCGCTGCTCGACGTGGCCAGCGGAACCGGCATGATCGAGGCCGACGCCCGGGACGTGGACGACGTCCTCAGCCACCCTGAGATGAAGCGCCTCGACCGCGACCGGCCCGTGGGGATCATCGCCACGGCGTTGACTCACTTCTGGTCTGACGCCGACGATCCCGCCGGCGTCCTGCGCCGCTACATGGCCGCCTTCCCTGGCGGCTACGTGCTGCTCAGCCACATCTGCCACGACCTCCTCACCCGCAGGGAGGCCGACAAGTTGGTGGCCGCCTACAGGCTGGCCGCCGACGTTCACATGCGGTCCCGGGCCGCGATCACGTCCATGTTCCTGGACGGGCTGGAGGTGCTGCCGCCCGGCCTGGTCGAGGCTTCCGCATGGCGTCCCGACACCGCCGTGAAAGTGGACGTCGGCCGCGCCCAGTTCGTCGCGGCCGTCGCCCGGTTCGGCCACGCCGACTGTCTGGAGGCGGCATGACGGCCGCCACGCCCCCGACAGCCACGGCTCGGCCACCTGGTTCAGCTCGGCCGACAACGGCCGGAGCGAGAACACCCCCCGGCCGGCGAAGTCCGGCACCTTGC
>NZ_JBSFGJ010000712.1:0-3049 GCF_053596515.1 Nonomuraea sp. NPDC001684 | reverse complement strand
GAGCTGCGGGCATGGTTCGCGATCAGCACGTCAACGTGCCCGAACCGCTGGACAGCCTGCTCGATCACCCACGCCGGCTTCAGCGGATCGGCGAAGTCGGCCTGGACATGCGCCAGCCGGTCGCCCAGGCCGCCCAACGCCTCAAGCACGCCGGCCATCCCCGCCGGGTCGCTGCCCCACGGCTGATCAGCGTCATGAGGTGTCCATGACTGCACCAGCACCCTGGCACCGGCGGCCAGCAGCTCCCGCGTCAGGGCGAACCCGATCCCGGCCTGCCGGCTCACGCCGGTCACCACCGCGACACGGCCGGCCAGAGGACCTCGCTGCGCGCTTGCGCTCTCTTCGACGGGCATCTGGAGATGATCGCTGGTCCGGCTGAACGCCACCACCCCTTTATCGTCAGACAACTCGGACCTCGGTGCGGCAGCGCGGCCAGCACACTTGCCTGACATGCCTTACAAGCCTTCATGCGGCTGACCAGCTACTTCGCTGGAGAACACTAGATAATCGGGGATATCTTCGGTGCTGTCGGAGTGTCAGGCATGCTAGGCACATGAAGGATTCAGAACGTGTCTGACGCGTTATCCATGGTTGGTCTGGCATGTAAGGCACGTCAGGCACGCGCCATGCTCCTGCCGACCACGGCATGATCCACTCGGTGCCTGCGCTGAGGCAGGCTGAGCCGTACGAGATGATTGTGCGGCGGTCGCCGCCGCACCTGCGCCCGTACGCGCTGGGAGCGGCGGGGTTCCGGACGCGGACGGCGGAGGACGCGCGGATGCTGCCGCTCAACGCGGCCACCTTGATCGTCGACTTCACCGGCATGAGCCCGATCGTCACCGGCCCGCGCGCCACCGCGACGTTCGCGGTCCGCACGCCGTGGCGTCACGGGATGGCGGTCGGGCTCACCCCCGCCGGGATGTCCGCGCTGACGGGCGCGCCGGTCCGGGAGGTGGCCGGGACGACCGTGCCGCTCGCTGACCTCCTCGGCGTCCGGGCCGAGGAGCTGGCGGGGCGGCTGGGCGAGTCAGCGAGCTGGGATGAGCGCTTCGCCCTGCTGTGGGAGCGCCTGACGGCGTGGCTGCGCCCCGGCCCGGGACGCGACCACCTGATCATGCGCGCCTGGTGGCGGCTGCAGGCCCCGGACTGTCCGCGCACGATCGCGGGCCTCGCCGCCGAGGTCGGTGTCAGCAGGCGGTACGTCGAGCTCGGATTCCGCAGAGTGGTGGGTTTGTCACCCAAGACCGTCGCCCGGATCGCCCGCTTCCAGCGGACCGTGGACAGCTGGCGCCGCCCGTCAGCCACCGTGGACGCGGCCCTGAGCTGTGGTTTCGCCGACCAGCCGCATCTCAGCCGGGAGATCAGGGCCATGTCGCGGCTGACGCCCGCGCAGCTGTTCGCATTCGTTCAAGACACCGGGCGGCTCGCCGAATAGCGTGACCTTCCGCTCCCGGCCGAACGGCGTGCCCGGGACGGGAAGGGGCAGCACGTCATGGGAGTCACGCTCGCCGACTTCGGCAGGGATCCGCTGGGGATCACCATCGTCAAGGCGGTGTTCCTGTTCCTCTTCCTGTCGCTGGGGGTCGTGTTCGGGGTCTGCTTCGAGCGCAAGCTCATCTCCAGGATGCAGAACCGCATCGGTCCCAACCGGGCGGGCCCCTTCGGGATCCTGCAGTCGGTGGCGGACGCGATCAAGATGGGGTTGAAGGAGGATCTCTTCCCCAACACCGTGGACAAGGTGCTGTATCTGCTGGCTCCGGTCATGATGGTGGTTCCGGCGTTCCTGGCGTTCTCGATCGTGCCGTTCGGGCCGAAGGTGTGGATGTTCGGGCACCAGACGCCGTTGCAGCTGGTCGATCTGCCGGTGGCGGTGTTGTTCATACTGGCGATGGGGGCCATCTCGGTGTACGGGGTGGTGCTGGCCGGGTGGTCGTCGCGCTCGCCGTACGCGCTGCTCGGTGGTTTGCGTTCGGCGGCGCAGGTGGTCTCCTACGAGATCGCGATGGGCCTGTCGTTCGTGGCCGTCTTCATCTTCGCCGGGACGCTGTCGACCTCGGAGATCGTGAACGCGCAGACGTCGCTGTGGTACGGCATCATGCTGCTGCCGTCGTTCCTGGTGTATGTGGTCTGCATGTTCGGTGACGCGGCGCGGATTCCGTTCGACCTGCCCGAGGGTGAGGGTGAGCTGGTCGGCGGGTTCCAGACGGAGTACTCCTCGTCGCTGAAGTTCGCTCTGATCATGATGGGCGAGTACCTGCACACGTTCACCGCCTCCGGCATCGCGGTCACCCTGTTCATGGGTGGCTGGCGGGCGCCGTTCCCGATCTCGCTGTGGGCGGGCGCGAACGAGGGCTGGTGGCCGATGCTCTGGTTCTTCATCAAGTTCGTGCTGACGTTCTGCTTCATCATCTGGGTCCGGGCCTCGCTGCCCCGCGTGCGCTACGACCAGCTCATGTCCTTGGGCTGGAAGGTCCTCATCCCGGTCAACCTAGGCTGGATCCTTCTCGTCGCCGCCGTCCGTACGATCACGCAGAGCCCGGGAGTCGTCTCCATCGCGCTCGGGGTCGTCATCGCCGTCGGCGTACTGGCCATCTGGATGCGGTTCGACACCGTCGGCCAGCGGCGAAGGGAAGCCAGGAAGGCACAGGTCGACGCCGAGTTCGAGGAGCTCGGCGAAGAGCCGACCGCAGGCGGTTTCCCGGTGCCGCCGCTCGATCTGCCGCACTATCACGGCCGCTGATCCGCCACCCGGGCGCTGACCAGGGTGGCCCGCCGTTCGGCGAGCCGGGCCGCGGGGGGCACCAGGAGGCCGACGAGGGCGAAGCCGACGCCGAGGGCGATCCAGCCGGGGCGGCTCCAGCCCAGGCACACGCCAGTCTTTGCTCCGTTCCGCGTCGCCGATCCTCTCCTCTGGGCCCTGCGCCACGGGCCTCACCTGGGATAACGAGCAGCCGAACGAAGATCGCCTGCGCTGTGGCGGATCACATGGGCCCGGGGGCTTGGATGCTCTCTGTTCCTCCTCGCGGCGAACCTCGCGCCTGTGGCTTTA
>NZ_JBSFGJ010000711.1:0-3067 GCF_053596515.1 Nonomuraea sp. NPDC001684 | reverse complement strand
ACCACGAAGAAGCTGTTCAGCACCCGGACCGGGCCGGCCGCCGCACGCACGAACGCGAACCCGACCGGCCGGTCGCCGCTGGTGAACAGGTAGGCACGACGGCTGGCTGGACGGCGCCCTCGCGCTCGACGGCGCGACCGGCTACGCCCAGACCGCCGCGCCCGCCGTCGCCACCGGCTCCGGGTTCACCGTCGCCGTCTGGACCCAGCTCGACTACCTGCCCGCCAAGGACACCGCCGCCGTCGCCCAGCCGGGCGCCAGGGCGGCCGGGTTCCAGCTCGGCTTCGACAAGGAACAGGGGCGGTGGGCCCTGGGCATGGCCGCCGCCGACACCGACACCGCCGCCCTCGTCCGCACCCGTTCGGACGCCGTCCCCGCCCCCCTGGAATGGACGCACGTCGCAGGCGTGTACGACGCCCTGGCCGGCGAGCTGCGCGTCTACGTCAACGGCCGCCTGTCGGCCACCACCGTCACCCCCCACGTGAGCACCTGGACCGCCACCGGCCCCCTGCAACTGGGCCGGAGCAAGACCGCGGGCGTCTTCACCGGCTACTGGCCGGGGACCGTCGACGACGTCCGCACGTACGACGGCGTGCTCAGCGCCGAGCAGATAGCCCAGCTAGCAGCCCAGTAGCCCCTCCCTGGGAGAATCCGTGGACAGTGAGTTAGACCTGCCAGAGCCCAACTGGAATCGTTTTCAGCAGCCCGCCGCCGAGCCCGACGCCCCCGACCCCCGCTGGAACCGCTTCGAGGGCGTCAAGCCCGAGACCGCCTGGCCGCGCAGGCTGGCGACCGTGCTCACGGTCGTGCTCCTGGCGCCCATGGCGTACGCGATGCCCGCCTCCGCCGCGCCCCGCAAGGCGCCCACGGTGCAGAAGGAGACGCCGGTCAAGGGCGGGAAGGTGCCCGTCCTGCCGCCGCTCGCCGATCCCGCCGCCGAACAGGCGTGGAAGGCGCCGCCCAAGGTCGCCTGGCCCGCCGCCGGCACCGCCGAGCTGGGCGGTGCCGAGAGCGCCGCCACGCTCTCCGCCGGGTTCCCGGTGCGGCTGGCCCCCGCTGCCAAGGGCGTGGCCGCGGCCGAGGCCGTCCCGGTCAAGGTCGAGCTGCTCAGGACCGACCTGCTCGGCGTCGCGATGCGCGTCTCGCCCGGCCAGGGCGTCACGGCGGCCAAGGCGTCCGGCAAGACCCGGCTGGAGATCGACTACTCCGGCTTCCGGTACGCCTTCGGCGGCGACTACGGCGCCCGGCTGCGCATGGTCAAGCTCGACGAGTGCGCGCTCGACGCCAAGGCCGCCGCCACCTGCGCCGCGCCGCGGCCGGTCAGGAGCGACAACGACGCCAAGGCGGGCAAGCTGACCGCCGAGGTCGAGACCACCGGCCTGTACGCCGTGACCGCCGCCGCCTCCGGCCCGTCGGGCGATCACGCCGCCACCTCGCTGGCCGCCTCGGCGAGCTGGAGCGTCGGCAACCAGTCCGGCGACTTCTCCTGGAGCTACGACCTGCGCACCCCGCCCGCCCTGGGCGGCGACGAGCCCGACCTGTCGCTCGACTACTCCTCCCAGAGCGTGGACGGCCGCACCGTCTCCACCAACAACCAGCCGTCCTGGGTGGGGGAGGGCTTCGAGCTCAACCCCAGCGGCTACGTCGAACGCCGCTACAAGGCATGCATGATCGACGGCAAGAAGACCGGCGACCTGTGCTGGGACCAGGACAACGCCACCCTGTCGCTCGGCAACTCCGCCGTCGAGCTGGTCAAGGACGCCACCACCAAGCAGTGGCGGCCCAAGCGCGACGACGGCACCCGCATCGAGTACCTCACCGGAGCCGCCAACGGCGACAACAACGGCGAGTACTGGCGGGTCACCACCGCCGACGGCACCCAGTACAGCTTCGGCCTGAACCGCCTGCCCGGCTGGGTCACCGGCAAGCCGGAGACCAAGTCGGTGCAGACCGTGCCGGTGTTCGGCAACAACAGCGGCGAGCCGTGCTACTCCAGCACCCCCGCCGACGCCTGGTGCCAGCAGGCCTACCGGTGGAACCTCGACTACGCGGTCGACACCCACGGCAACGCCACCACGTACTGGTACGAGAACGAGAAGAACTACTACGGCCGCAGCATGAAGCCCGAGCTGGGCACCGTGTACGTGCGCGGCGCGTACCTCACCCGCGTCGACTACGGCTACCTGAGCAACGAGCTGTTCACCAAGGCCCCGGCCGCCCGGGTGGTCTTCGACGTGGCCGAGCGCTGCCTGCCCTCCGGCACCGTCACCTGCGCCGCCGACCAGCTCAAGAAGGAGACCGCGGCGTCCTGGCCGGACGTGCCGTTCGACCAGATCTGCGACGCCGGGGTCAAGTGCACCGACCGGCTGTCGCCGACGTTCTTCTCGCGCAAGCGCCTGGCCAAGGTCACCACGCAGGTGCTCAACGCCTCCGGCCAGTACAGCCCGGTCGACTCGTGGACGCTGACCCACCAGTTCCCTGCCACGGGCGACGGCCTCAGCCCGTCGTTGTGGCTGGCCTCGGTGCAGCAGAGCGGCCACGTGGGCGGCACCCTCACCATGCCGAAGATCACCTTCAGCGGCGTGCAGCTGCCCAACCGGGTGGACGCCAACGAAGGACGCGCGCCGCTGGTCAAGTGGCGGGTCCAGGCGGTGAACAACGAGACCGGCGGCGAGCTGCGGGTCAACTACGCCGCGGCCGACTGCAAGCCCGGCGACGTGCCCGCCGCGGCCGACAAGAACAACCGGCTGTGCTTCCCGCAGCGCTGGGCGCCGCCCGACGAGGGCGAGGTCACCGACTGGTTCCACAAGTACGTCGTCACCCAGACCGTCGAGGTGGACCGCGTCGCCGGCTCGCCGAACGTGGTCACCGACTACGAGTACCTCGACGGCGCGGCCTGGCACTACGCCGACAACATCCTCGTCAAGCCCGAGCAGCGCACCTGGTCGGACTGGCGCGGGTTCGGGCGCGTCCGGGTGCGTGAGGGCGACGGGCAGGACACCCGGCGCACGCTCACCGAGTTCAGGTACTTCCGCGGCATGCACGGCGACAAGCAGGCCGACGGCTC
>NZ_JBSFGJ010000710.1:0-3068 GCF_053596515.1 Nonomuraea sp. NPDC001684 | reverse complement strand
GCCCGGCGGGCAGCAGCGCCTTGAGCATCGCCACGCTCCCGGTGACGCCGGTGACCAGCCAGGGGGTGTCCTTCCTGGCGTCCTGGGCGTCGGGGCCTGGTCGAGGAGGGCGGGCGGCAGGGCGAAGCTGAGGCGCAGGCGGTCGCGGTGGCGGCCGTCGGGGGAGAACAGCGAGCCGGGGGCGACGGCCACGCCCTGCTCGCGGGCGACGGCGGCGAACCTGTCGGTGTCGGCGCCCGGCAGCCGGACCCACACCGACAGGCCGCCCTGGGGGCGTGACCAGGTCCACGACGGCAGGCGCGCGGACAACGCGGCGGTGAAGTGGTCGCGGCGGCGGCCCAGCTCGGCCAGCCAGGCCGGCACGGGGTCGCCGTCGAGCAGGTCGGCGGCCAGCCGCTGGGAGACGGCGCTGGTGGCCAGGTCGGCGTCGAGCTTGGCCTCCAGCAGCCGGGCCAGCAGCGGCTCGGAGGCGGTGAGCCAGCCCACCCGCAGGCCGCCCCACAACACCTTCGACAACGAGCCCACCGTCACCGTGCCGTGCGGATGGGCCTGGGCCAGCGGCTCCGGAGGCGTCCGGCCGTCGAACACCACGGGCGCGAGGGTCCGGTCCTCCACCAGCGGGACGTCCGCCGCCGCGGCCAGCTCGGCCACGTGCCGCAGGTCGGCCACGCGGCCGGTCGGGTTGTCCACCGGCAGCGCGTACACGGCGGCCGGGCGGTGGCGGGCCAGGGCGTCGCGCACGGCGTCCGGGTCGGTGAGGTCCACGGGGACGGCGTGGGCCCCGGCGCGCCGGAACACGCTGAGCGCGCCTCCGTAGGCCGGGTCGCCGACCAGCACGCGGTCGCCGGGCCGCAGCAGCACCCGGGCCGCCAGGTCGATGCCCTGCTGGGCGCCCGAGGTCACCAGGATCTCGCGGTGCGGCCCGGCGTCCAGGGCGGCCAGGACGGCGCGCAGCCGCGAGTCGCCCATGGCGTCGTAGCCGTGGCCGCTCGGCGCGCGCATCAGGGCGGCGGCGTCCAGCGGGGGCGCCGCCAGGTGCGAGGGGTCGGGGACGACCGAGGTCGACAGGTCGGCCAGCACCGCGCCGCCCTGGAGCAGGCCGCCGAACGTCGGGACGCCCAGCACGTACGTGCCGCTGCCGTGCCGGCGTTCGCACAGGCCCTCCTCGCACAGGGCGTTGAAGGCGGCGGCGACCGTCCCGCGGCTGAGCCCGACCGCCTCGGCCAGGTCGCGCTCGGAGGGCAGGCGGGTGCCCGGGGCGATGGCGCCGGTCTGGGCCAGGTCGGTCAGCGCGCCCGCGAGCCGCCGGCTGGCCGTGCCCTCGTGGAGCCGGAGCCGGTCGCGGACCAGGGTGACAAGGTTTTCTTCTCTTCCCACGCCACTATTATCCGGTTACTGTGCCACTTATCAATGAATTGGCCTACATCTTGTGATTGTTGGCGGCCATTTACGGAGAGGAGCGGCACGATGCGCGAAGCCGAGCACATCTGGATGGACGGCGAGCTGGTGCCCTGGGGCGAGGCCCGGGTGCACGTCCTGACGCACGCCCTGCACTACGGCACCGCCGTGCTGGAGGGCACCAGGGCCTTCGACACGCCGGACGGCCCGGCGGTGTTCCGGCTGGACGAACATCTGCGGCGGCTGGCGCGCAGCGCGCGGATCATCGGGATGCCGCTGCCGTACACCTTGGAGGAGCTGCGCGCGGCCACGCTGGCCACGGTCGCGGCCAACGGCCAGTCCTCGTGCTACATCCGCCACCTGGCCCACCGCGGCTACGGCGAGATGGGCGTGGCGGCGCGCGGCTGCCCGACGGTGGTCTCGATCGCGTCCTGGGAGTGGGGCGCGCTGCTGGAGGCGGGCGTGCGGCTGATGACCAGCTCGTGGCAGCGCAACGACCACCGGGTGACGCCGACCGCGGCCAAGGCCACCGGCCCCTACCTGAACTCGGTGATGGCCAAGTCCGAGGCCATGCAGGCGGGCTTCGACGAGGCGGTGCTGCTGAACGCGGCCGGCAACGTCAGCGAGTGCACCGGCGCCAACGTCTTCGTCGTGCGCGACGGCGTGCTGACCACGCCTCCGCCGCACGCCGGCGCGCTGGAGGGCATCACGCAGGACACCGTCGCGCGGCTGGCCGCCGACCTGGGGCTGACGGTCACCCGGGAGGACCTGCTGCGCACCGACCTGTACACGGCCGACGAGATCTTCGTCTGCGGCACGGCGGCCGGGATCGTGCACGTCAGCGCGGTCGACCACTGCGAGTTCGGCGGCCCCGGACCGGTCACCGGCAAGCTGCACGACGCCTACGAGGCCGCCGTGCACGGGCGCGACGACCGCTACCGCCACTGGCTCACCCCCGTGCGCGGCTGACGGACCGCGCCCGCCGCCGCCCGTGAGAAGGTAGGGAATCGGTGGCGCCGGATCGCGACGTGCTCTAGCGTGCCACGGACGTCATCGATCGCGGGAGGTCGTCGGGGTGAGGCGCGCGCTCGTGGTGCTGGCCGTTCTGGCCGGTTCCGTACTGCTCGGCCTGCAGGGCACGGCCACGGCCGGCGGCTCGGCTCCCGGCGCGGGCAGGGTGGCGCTCATCGGCGTCTCCGGCCTCAGCTGGGACGACGTCAACCAGGCCGACGCCCCCAACCTGTGGGAGCTGACGCGTGGCAGCGCGATCGGCTCGCTGTCGGTGCGCACGGTCAGCAACATCACCTGCCCCTACGACGGCTGGCTCACGGTGTCGGCCGGCACCAGGTCGGCCGCCGGTTACGCCTGCGGCGCGCCTCCCGCCCCCGAGACCCGGGGGGCGGGCGCGGTCATCCCCGACTACCGCTACCTCATCGACGTGGCCGGGCAGCGCAACGCCGGCACGCTGGGCGAGGCGCTGAAGGCCGCGGGCCGGTGCTCGATCGCGATCGGCCCCGGCGCCGCGCTCGCACTGGCCGACCGGCAGGGCGCGGTGCAGCGCTACCACGCCTCCCCGCTCCAGGTCCGCACGGCCGACCTGGAGCAGTGCCCGCTGATCGCCATGGACGTCGACGACCTCGTCCACCCCTACCTGGCCAGTGGCAAGCTGC
>NZ_JBSFGJ010000709.1:0-3075 GCF_053596515.1 Nonomuraea sp. NPDC001684 | reverse complement strand
CCTCCGGGATCCGGGTGGGCACGGCGTGCGTGACCACGCAGGGCATGGGCCCGCGGGAGATGGAAGAGGTGGGAAGTCTGCTGTCGATGTCCGTGTTGGACAACGTCACGACGATCATGCTGGTCGCGCCGGTGACGGTGATGGTGTGCGGACGGCTGCGCATCCCGGCGCAGCCGTACCTGATCGCCGAGGTGCTGGCCTCCAACATCGGCGGGGCGGCGACGCTGATCGGCGACCCGCCGAACATCATCATCGGCAGCCGGGCGGGGCTGACGTTCAACGACTTCCTCGTCCACATGGCGCCCGCGGTCGTGGTGATCTTCGGCGTGTTCGTGCTGCTCACCTACCCGCTGTTCCGCCGGTCTTTCCACTACAACGCCGACCACGTCGCCAAGGTGATGGCGCTGCAGGAGCGGCGGGCCATCACCGACCCCGCGCTGCTGGCGCGGTCGATGACGGTGCTGGCCGGGGTGGTGACGGCGTTCGCGCTGCACTCCGTGCTGCACCTGGCGCCCTCGATCATCGCCCTGGTCGGCGCGGGGGTCATGCTGCTGGTCTGCCGGGTCGAGCTCGGGGACGTGCTGCGCGAGGTCGAATGGCCCACGCTGGTGTTCTTCGCCGGGCTGTTCGTCATGGTCGCCGGCCTGGTGCACACCGGCATGATGGAGACCATCGGCCGCGCCACCATCGACCTGTTCGGCGACAACTACTTCGCCGCGGCCACCTCGCTGCTGTTCGGCTCCAGCGTGCTGGGGGCGTTCTTCGACAACATCCCGTACGTGGCGACGATGGCGCCGGTGGTGGAGGAACTGGCCGCCGCCGCACCGGACGCGTCCACCGGGCAGGCGCTGTGGTGGGCCTTCGCCTTCGGCGCCGACTTCGGCGGCAACGGCACCGCGGTCGCCGCCAGCGCCAACGTCGTGGCCCTCGGGATCGCCGCCCGCACCGGGAACCCGATCTCCTTCTGGCAGTTCACCCGGTACGGCATCGTCGTCACCCTGGGCAGCACGGCCCTGGCCTGGGTGTACGTCTGGCTGCGTTACTTCTGACCCGGGCCGCCCGGGTCAGGGACGCAGCCGGTGGAACAGCTCGACCCGGGCCCGGTGGTAGTCGAGGTCCTCCTCGTCGTGCGGCACGCCCGCCGCGGCGGCCCTGCGGAAGTAGGCGTGCTCCCTGCGCAGCTTGTGCCGGACGAGCTGGGCGAGCGACTCGTCGTCGAGAGGGGCCGCCGTGCCGCCCTCCTCATGGTAGGCGGCCACGAACTCCTTGCTGGGGCCGGTCAGGTCGTCGCCCCACTCCAGCGCGGCGGCGGCCAGCTCCAGCTCGGGGGCGCCGACGAAGGTCTCGTCCCAGTCGAGGACGGCGACGATGCGGCCGTCCCTGGCCAGGGTGTTGCCGGTGTAGTAGTCGCCGTGCAGCGGGTGGCGTACGGGATGCCCGGCGTGGAAGGCCGCCAGCCAGCGGTCGAGGACGGGGTCGTGCAGGTCGGCGGCGTCCGGGGGCGGGTCGCCGTACAGGCCGGACTCCTGGAAGGCGGGCACGGGACGCGGGCCGGGACGCAGACCGGCCAGCGCGCGGTGCAGCCTGGCCAGCAGCCGCGCGCCCGCCTCCCGCTGCGCCGGCACGTCGGAGTCGGGCCACTCGCCCTCGACGTAGGGCCAGCAGGAGACCGGCCGCCCCGCCACGACGACCACCGTCGCGCCGCCCGCGGTGGCCAGCGGGGCGACGGCCTCGGGGAGCGTGGTGGCGGCGTGCCGGGCGACGGCGTGGCACCACTCCGACTCGGCCACCCCGCGCGCGGCCGGGCCCACCCGGACGACGTGGTCCCCGAGACGGTAGGCGGCCGACTCCTCCCCGCCGTGCAGCCGCTCGCCCTCTCCTTCGGCGCCCCAGGCCCGGGAGACGGCGGCACGGATCTCGGGGGTGAGGGGCGTCTTTGCGTAGATCACCTTGTCAGGTTATGGGGCTCAGGTCATGAGCTGGGACGGCTTGTGGAGTGTTCTGCCAAGGTCGGGCGACACGTGGCGCAAATTCGGCGCTCTCCGCCGGATGGCGCTTAACCTGCACTAACAGGATCATCATCCGCTTGTCACCCCGCGGTCAGGGCCGCCGGTGCCGAGCCCGCTCCGAATTCGGGACGCTCATGATCGTGCAGTCGCAAGAAATCGCCCAAAGCTCACATCCGCCCCATACCCGCCCGTCCCGGCGCCGGGGCACCCGCACGCTGCCCGGCACGGCGCGGCGCGGCCCGCGTCAGGCCCTCGCCGTCGCGCCCGGTCCGCGAGCCGTGGGCCGGGCCTTCCTGCGCCAGGCGCGCGCAAGCCTTGGAACGGTCCACGTTCCGGGGCCGGTCTGGCGCGACCTGCCGCCCGCCGCCGTCTCGCGCTGCCGTTAGCGCCGCTCGGGCAAGCTCGCCGATCACCGTCTGGGAGTCCCGCGTGTCCCATCCGACTCCACCCGCAGCGCCGTCTGTCACGCCGCCCGTGGTGCCGCCAGCTGTGTCATCCGTCGTGCTGCCCGTCGGGGCGCCCGCCGGGGCGGGGCGGGGGCGTGCGACGTGGCGGCACGTCGCCGGCCCCGGCCGGCGCGTGGAGATCAACCCGTGGCTGGCGCGGGCGCCGTGCTCGGTGCGCGCGTGCCTGCCGGAGGAGGCCGTCGCCGCCGGGCGCACGCGCCGCGCGGCCCGGCTGTGCGCCGCCCTGCTGGTGCTGCTGGCCGCGCTGCCCGCCTTCCTCGCCATGGGGGCCGCGCCGAGGCTCTGGCGGGCCAGGACCGCGCAGGCGGCGGCCCGGCTGCTGCTGCGCGCGCTCGGCGTCCGGGTCGAGGTCGCCGGTCCGGCGGACCTCGCGGGGGCGGCGGCCGGGGTGCTCGTCGTGGCCAACCACGTCTCGCTGCTCGACCCGCTGGTCATGCTGGCCGCGTTGCCCTGCCGCCTGCTGGCCAAGCGGGAGGTGCGCCGGTGGCCGCTCATCGGGACGCTCGGCGCGGCCTGCGGGGCGCTGTTCATCGACAGGGAACGCCTGTCCACGCTGCCCGCCGCGGTGGGCCTGGTCCGCGACGCCCTGCTGGCCGGGG
>NZ_JBSFGJ010000708.1:0-3080 GCF_053596515.1 Nonomuraea sp. NPDC001684 | reverse complement strand
GCCGAGGAGCCGTGGTCGCTCAAGACCGCCGAGTCCACGCAGGGCGGCGTCACCAAGACCGCCTACGTGGTCGAGCCCAAGTCGATGGTGACCCGCACGGCGCTGGCGGGCGGGGCGTGGCGGCGTACCGGAGAGGAGCGCTCGTACGACGCCAAGGGCCTGCTCACCCAGGTGGAGGAGAAGGGCGACCTGGCCACCGCCGACGACGACCAGTGCACCCGCTACACCTACGCCCGCAACGACACCGCCTGGATGCTCGACTACGCCAGCAGGATCCAGAAGGTCGCCGCGGGCTGCGGCACCGCCGTCTCGGCCCTGGCCGCCGGAGAGGTGATCTCCGACGAACGGGTCCAGTACGACAACAAGGCCTACGGCCAGGCGCCCACCAAGGGCGACGTGACCACCGTCCAGCAGCTCGGCGCGGCCGACGGGTCGACCGTCACCGACAGCACCCACACCTACGACGTCTACGGCCGCGAGACCAGCGAGACCGGCCCGGTCGGGACGAAGTCCACCATCACCTACAGCCCGGCCACCGGCGCCCAGGCCACGGAGATCGTCGAGACCAACCAGCTCGGCCACGTCGAGCGCACCCTCGTCGAGCCGGCCTGGGGCGAGCCGGTCGCCGAGGTCGACGCCAACGGCCGGCGCACCGACATGGAGCACGACGCGCTCGGCCGCCTGGTCAAGGTCTGGCAGCCGGACCGCAGCAAGGCCGCCGGCCAGTCGCCCAGCACCGAGTACGCCTACACCATGCGCACCGACGGCCCCAGCGTCGTCACCACCAAGACGCTGCGCGCCGACGGCGGCTACACCGTCAGCCACGAGCTGTACGACGGCCTGATGCGCGAGCGCCAGACGCAGGAACCCGCCCCCCGCGACGACCAGACGCAGGACCCGGCGCTGCGCGACGGGCGCACGATCACCGACACCTTCTACAACTCGCTCGGCGAGGTGAGCAAGTCCAACACCGGCTACTTCGCCACCGGCACCCCCGCCACCGAGCTGCTCGCGGTCGCCGACACCGACGTGCCCACGCAGGTCGTGTCGGTCTTCGACGGCGCCGGCGAGGTCAACGCCCAGATCCTCAAGGCCAAGGGCGTGGAGAAGTACCGCGTCTCGGCCACCCAGCAGGGCGACCGCGTCAACATCACGCCGCCGGCGGGCGGCACCGCGACGACCCGCATCGGCGACGCCGACGACCGGCTCATCGAGCTGCGCCAGTACAAGGGCGCCACCCCGACGGGCCCGTACGAGTCCACCAAGTACACCTACGACCCCGCCGGCCGGCTGTCCACGGTGACCGACGCCGCGGGCAACGTGTGGCGCCACCACTACGACGTGCGCGGCCGGGAGATCAAGACGGAGGACCCGGACAAGGGCGTCACCACGATGACGTACAACGACGCCGACGAGCTGGTGAGCACCACCGACGCCCGCGGCAAGACCCTCTGGTACGTCTACGACGAGCTCGGCCGCAAGAAGGAGCTGCGCGACGGCTCGGCCACCGGCGCGCTGCTGGCCGAGTGGAAGTACGACGCGCTGGCCAAGGGCCACATGAACGCCAGCATCCGGTACGCGGGCGGGCAGGCGTACAAGGCGGAGATCAACGCCATCGACTCCGACTACCGCACGCTGCGCGAGACGGTGACCGTCCCCGAGCGGGAGGGCAAGCTGGCCGGCTCGTACGTGCTCAACACCCGCTACACCCTCGACGACCAGGTGCAGTCGGTCAGCTTCCCGGCCGGGGGCGGGCTGGAGGCCGAGTCGGTGGTCTACTCCTACGACGAGCTCAGCCAGCCGACCAAGGTCAGCGGGCTGTCGTCGTACGTGACCGCGACCCGCTACTCCAAGCTCGGCGAGACCCTGCAGTACGAGCTGGGCTCCGGCGGCAAGAAGACCTGGCTCACCTACACCCATGACGAGTCCACCCGCAGGCTGACCAGGATGCGGCTGGACCGGGAGGGCGCCGCCGCCACCGACCTCGACCTCAACTACGCCTACGACGCCGCCGGCAACATCACCAAGATCGCCGAACGGGCGGGCGGCCAGGACACGCAGTGCTTCACCTACGACCACCTGCGCCGGATGACCTCGGCGTGGACGGCCAACGACGACTGCGCCAGCGGCACGCCGGCCTCCGACAAGATCGGCGGCGTGGCGCCGTACGCGGTCAGCTACGCCTACGACTCCACCGGCAACCGGGTCAAGGAGACCAAGCACGCCTGGGGCGGCGCGGCCGAGACCGTGCGCACCTCGGTCTACCCGGCGGCCGGCGCCAAGCAGCCGCACGCGGTGCAGAGCATCGGGGCCGACCTGTTCGCCTACGACGAGGCCGGCAACACCACCAGGCGCAAGGTCGGCACGTCCGACCAGACCCTCGTCTGGGACGCCGAGGGCAACCTGGAGTCGGTCACGGAGGCCGGCAAGACGACGTCGTTCCTCTACGACGCCGACGGCGACCGGCTGCTGCGCAAGACCGCCACGGACGCCACCCTGTACGTGGACGACATGGAACTGCGCTTCGACTTCGCCAAGGACGCCGTAGAGCAGACCCGCTACTACACCATCAACGGCGAGCCGATCGCGGTCCGCACGCCCGACAACCAGGTCTACTTCCTGGCCGCCGACCACCAGGGCACCGCGCAGGCCGCGGTGAACGGCGGCACCGGGGAGCTGGCCGTCCGGCGGATGACGCCGTTCGGCGAGGACCGGGGATCGCCGCCGCCATGGTGGCCGGGGCAGCGGTCGTTCGTCGGCGGCACCAAGGACCCGACGACCGGGCTCGTGCACCTGGGCGCGCGCGAGTACGACCCGAAGAACGGCCGCTTCCTGTCGGTCGACCCCATCATCGACGAGGAGGACCCGCAGCAGCTCAACGCCTACGCCTACGCCAACAACAGCCCCGTCAGCATGAGCGACCCCGACGGCCAGCTGTTCTGGATCGCCGTCGGCATCGCGGCGCGCATCGCGGCGCGGATCATCGCCAGGAAGCTGGCGCAGGCGGCGGCCCGGCGGGCGGCGCTCGCGGCGGCCCGGGCGGCGGCGCGGCGCGCGGCCATCGCGGCGGCCAAGCGGCG
>NZ_JBSFGJ010000707.1:0-3081 GCF_053596515.1 Nonomuraea sp. NPDC001684 | reverse complement strand
ACCGGTGCACGCCGGCACGCTGCTGAGCTTCTTCGTCGGGATCCTGCTCGGCGTGTACGCCGCCATCAAGCGCACCGGCAAGCTGGGCGACGCCCTGGCCATCTCCGGCTCGCTGCTGCACGGCATCCCGCAGTACGTGCTGGCGATGCTGCTCGTGGTGATCTTCGCGACGCTGCTCCCGATCCTGCCGGCCGACGGCTCGGTGGACATCCTGTTCGAGCCCGGCTTCAACGCCGGCTACATCGGCTCGCTGGTCGAGCACGCGGTGCTGCCGGTGGCCACGTACGCACTGTCGGCCTACGGCGGCTGGATCCTGGCGATGAAGTCGAGCGTGGTCACCGTGCTGGGCGACGACTTCATCCTGGCCGCCGAGCTGCGCGGCATGAAGCGCTCGATCGTGTTCCGCTACATCGCGCGCAACGCGATCCTGCCGCTGTTCACCATGCTCGCCCTGTCGCTGGGCCTGCTGCTGGGCGGCGCGGTCTTCATCGAGAAGATCTTCAACTACCCGGGGCTCGGCTGGCTGCTGATCAGCGGCGTCCAGGACCGCGACTACGGCCTGATGGGCGGGGCGTTCCTGCTGATCACGGTCGGCACGATCATCGCCAACATCGTCGCGGACCTGTTCTACACGGTCATCGACCCGCGGGTGCGCAGCGGAGAGGAGGGCTCGTGAGCGCCACGCTCATCCCGGAGGCCGCACCGGCCGCCTCGGCCATGCGCCGCAACTTCTGGAACGGCGTCTGGCGGGTGATGAGGCGCAAGCCCAGCCGCATGGCCGGGGTCGTCATCATCGCCGGTTTCATCGTCATGGCGGTGATCGGGCCGATGCTGCTGCCCGAGCACCTGCCGGGCAACGCGAGCGCGATCACCCAGCCGCCGAGCTGGGACCACTGGTTCGGCACCGACCCGCAGGGCCGGGACGTGATCGCGCTGGTGATCAAGGGCTCGCGTTACGTCCTGCTCACCGCCCTGGTCACCGCGATCATCACGGTCGTCGCCGGCACCGCGATCGGCCTGTTCTCCGGCTTCAGGCGGGGCCGCTGGGACACCGTGCTCATGCGGCTGACCGACATGAAGCTCACCATCCCCGGCCTGCCGCTGCTGCTGGTGCTGGCGACCGTGTGGAAGTTCGGCAACCCCGTCCAGATGGGCCTGGTGCTCGGCCTGCTCGGCTGGGGCGGCGTGGCGCGGGCGGTGCGCGCGCAGACGCTGTCGCTGCGCGAGCGCGGGTTCATCGAGGCCGCCCGCGGGCTCGGGCTGTCCACCACGCACATCATCGGCAAGGAGCTGCTGCCGAGCATGGCGCCCTACATCGCGATGAACATGCTCATCGCGGTCACCGGCGCGGTCTACTCGCAGGTGGGCCTGTTCTTCCTGGGCGTGCTGCCGTACGAGTCGGACAACTGGGGTGTGATGCTCAACCTCGCCGTGTTCCAGGCGGGCGCGATGATCACGCCGAACGCGCTGGGCTACCTGCTGGCGCCGCTGCTGGCGATCCTGCTGCTCACGCTCGGCATCGTGCTCGTGGTGGACGCCATGGACGAGATCTTCAACCCCCGGCTGCGCGAGGAGTAGCAAGTGGCCGAACAAGCGCCGGGAGTGCGCATCGACGGCCTGACGGTCGTCTACAAGACCCCCGCGGGCGAACTGCCCGCCGTCCGGGACGTCACGCTGACGCTGGAGCCCGGCACGATCACCGGCATCGTCGGCGAGTCCGGCTCGGGCAAGTCCACGCTGGCGCTGTCGCTGCTCAACGCGGTGCAGCCGCCGGGCAGGATCGCCGCGGGCAGCGTCGAGATCGACGGTCTCGGCGACGTGACCGGTTTCGCCGGCGAGGAGCTGCGCAAGGCTCGCGGCCGGCACATCGGGTACGTCTTCCAGGCCGCCCAGAACTCGCTCAACCCGCTCAAGACGGTCGGCAAGCAGCTCCTCGACCTGGGCCGCTCGCACGGCGTCGAGGACCTGCCCGGCCTGGTCCGCGAGGCCAAGGAGCTGCTCGGCCGGATGGGCCTGGACGGCGCGCGCGTGCTCGACTCGCACCAGCACGAGCTGTCCGGCGGCATGCGCCAGCGGGTCGGCATCATGCTGGCGCTGGTGCTCAACGCCCACCTGGTGGTGCTCGACGAGCCGACGACCGCCCTGGACATGATCACTCAGGCGAACATCCTGAAGATCGTCCGCGAGGTGCACGCCGAGCGCGGCCTGACCACGCTGGTGATCACGCACGACATCGGCGTCGTGGCCGAGGTCGCCGACCGCCTGGTCGTCATGTACGGCGGCCGCCTGGTCGAGCAGGGCCCCACCCGCGACGTGCTCGGCTCCCCCAGCCACCCCTACACGCGGGGCCTGATCAAGGCCATCCCGCGGCTCGTGGGCGACATCGCCGAGGCCCAGGCGCTGCCCGGCCGGCCGCCGACGCTGGCCACGGTGCCGAAGGAGGGCTGCGTGTTCAGGGAGCGCTGCGCGCTGCGCATGGACGTCTGCGACACCGTAGACCCGCAGGCCGTGGCGCATGGATCGAGGGTCGTGGCCTGCCACGCCGTGACCGTGAAGGAGCACGCGTGATCACCGGGACCGGCATCGTCAAGACGTACAAGCAGCGCGGCAACGTGCTGGCCGGGCGGGAGGTGCGGGCGCTGCGCGGGGTGGACTTCTCCATCCCCAAGGGCGGCGCGGCCTCCTTCATCGGCGAGTCCGGCTGCGGCAAGACCACGCTGGGCCGGATCATCGCCGGGCTGGAGACCTACGACGAGGGCGAGATCGTCATCGGCGACGTGTCCATGTCGGGGCTCAAGCAGAAGAGGCGCCAGCCGTACTTCCGCAAGATCCAGATGATCCACCAGGACCCGTACTCGGCGCTCAACCCGACCCGGACCATCCACCAGACGCTGTACGCGCCGCTCAGCCTGCGGGCCGGGCAGACCGGGCGGTCGAAGGAGTGGATCGAGGAGCGGGCCGCCGAGGTGCTGTCGATGGTGGGCCTCGACCCGGGCTCGGTGCTGGGACATGATCAGGAGCCGACTTCCGTCCGGTTTGAGGAAGGCGGTGTGGGACTCCAGGAGCCCGTCCGGGATGGCG
>NZ_JBSFGJ010000706.1:0-3083 GCF_053596515.1 Nonomuraea sp. NPDC001684 | reverse complement strand
CGCCCGCCGACGTTCGAGGAGCTCGGGCTGGCCCACGGCCTGGTGCTGTACCGGGCCACCGTGCACGGGCCGCGGGGTCCGTACGAGCTGCACGTCGACGGGCTGGCCGACCGGGCCCACCTGTTCGTGGACGGCGAGCCGGTGGCGGTGCTCGAACGGGACCGGCTGACCGGCGTGCCCGTCGCGGTGCCCGGCCCGTCGGCGGTGGTGGAGCTGCTGGTCGAGTCGATGGGCCGGGTCAACTACGGCCCCCGGCTGGGCGACCGCAAGGGCATCGTCGGCGGCGTGCGGCACGAGCGGCAGTACGTGCACGGCTGGGAGGCCGTGCCCATCCCGCTGGACGACGTGTCCGGGCTGCCGTGGGGCCGTACCGGCGCGACGACCGGGCCGGTCTTCCACCGCGGCACGCTCACCGTGGCCGAGCCGCGCGACGCCTACCTGGCCCTGACCGGCTGGACCAAGGGGTACGTCTGGGTGAACGGGTTCTGCCTGGGCCGCTACTGGGACCGGGGCCCCCAGCGCACCCTCTACCTGCCGTGGCCGCTGCTGCGGGCGGGCGGCAACGAGCTGGTCGTCCTCGAACTGGACGGCTGCCGGGAGCCGGTCGTGGAGATCCGCGAGAAGGCCGGCCTTGGCTAACCCGTGCCCGGTCGTCGTGCCCCGCCTGCAGCAGTGGGACGGCGGCGCCGGCGTGCTCCCCCGGGCCGCGCTGGCCAGGGTCGTGAGCGGCGAGAACGCCCTGCGTGACCGGCTCGTCCGGGAGATCGGGCAGGTCACCGGCCTGACCCTGGCGGCGGCCGGTGGGCCGGCGGGCGCCGGTGACGTCGTCCTGACCCTCGACCCGGCGCTGACGTGGGAGGCGGGCGGCGCCCGCTTCGCCGAGGAGGGCTACCTGCTCGCCGTCACCGGCGAGCAGGTCCGGATCTCCGCGCCCACGCCCACCGGCCTGTTCTACGGCACGCGCAGCCTGCTGCAGATCCTGCGCACCACCGCCGAGCTGCCGGTGGGCGCCGCCGCCGACTGGCCCGACTACCCGGTGCGCGGCTTCATGCTGGACGTGGGCCGCCGCTTCTTCACGCCCGGCTTCATCCGCGAGCAGCTGGCCGTCATGGGCTGGTTCAAGCTCAACGAGCTGCAGCTCCACCTCAACGACAACGGCTTCCTGGCCCCGGACGGAACCTGGGCGGAGGTGCAGGCGGGCTTCCGCCTGGTGCCGGAAGACCCCGCGCTGGCCGGGCTGGCCTCGGCCGACGGCGCCTACGACCGGGCGGACTGGGACTCCTTCGAGGAGGCGGCGGCGGCCGAAGGCGTCACCCTCGTCCCCGAGATCGACGCGCCCGCCCACTCTCTGGCGTTCGTCCGGTTCCGTCCCTCGCTCGGGCTGGGCGACGACCACCTGGACCTGTCGAAGCCGGAGGCCACGCAGTTCGTCAAGGACGTGTTCACCGAGTTCGTCCCCTGGTTCCGCGGCCCGCACGCGCACTTCGGCGCCGACGAGTACCTGGCCGACGAGCCGCGCTACCGGGAGTTCTTCAACGCGATGGCGGCCCACCTGCGGGCGCTGGGCAAACGTCCGCGCGCGTGGGGCAGCCTGACCAGGATGGCGGGCGGCGTCCCCGAGGGCTACGACCGGGACGTGGTGATCAACTGCTGGGCCACCGTCTGGTACGGCCCGCACGAGGCAGGGCGGGACGGCTACTCCTTCGTCAACACCAGCGACTCCCTGCTCTACATCGTCCCGGCCGCCACCTATTACCACCCCGACGGCCTGGACGGCGAGTACCTGTACGACCACTGGGCGCCGCACGTCTTCCCCGACGGCCAGAGCGTGGCCCCCGGCGATCCGCGGCTGCTGGGCGCCATGTCGGCGGTGTGGAACGACATCACCGCGGCGCCCTACACCGAGGACGACGTGCGCGACCTGGTCGAGCCCACCTTCGCCGTGCTGGCCCAGAAGATGTGGAGCGGCGCGGGCGGCCTGCCGTACGGCGCCTTCATGGACGCCGTGCGGGAGGCCGGGCGCGGGGACATGCGGCCCTGACGGCGGCACGGGGTACGTCAGGGGTGGACGGCGGGCACGATGCGCCAGTCGCGCTGGAAGACGAGGTTGTGCAGGTCGGCGGCGGCGATGGCCCTCAGGACGGGGACGAGCTCCGCCGCCTGCTCCGCGTCCGCGACGTTGAGCGGCCACTCCCCCACGGTGGCGCCCCGCAGGTGCGGATGGTGGAATCCGGCGCCGTAGTGGGCTGTCAGGGTGAGCGGCGCGAGGCCCGCCGCCCGCTGCGCCGGCCACGACAGCGTCCAGACGGCGAAGCTGCCGCCCGCGGCGTCGGCCCGCGTGCCGGTGGCCTCGACGGCGCCGGCGCCCAGCAGGAGGTGCCGGTCGAACTCGGCCAGCACCTGCCGGGCGGGCGCGTCGAGGAGTGCGACGGCCCGCCGGAAGGCGTCCTGTTTGCCCTGGCGGGTGACGTGCCCGGCGTGGGTGCCGTCCCGCAGGTCGGCGAAGTGGCGGACGAGCGCCTCAAGGGGGGCGGGGGGAACGTTCATCGGTGGTCCTCTCGATGGTCGGACGGGTCCGGCCCGCGCAGGGCCCGCGCGAGCAGCCGGAGAAGGGGACGGCCGGGGCGCAGCACGTCGCCGTGGACGGCGCCCGGCGGGCGGAGCAGCCGCGCCGGGACGCCGTCGGCGCGCAGCCGCCGCGCGTAGGACTCGACGTCGTCGTGCACGGGGTCGTCGCGGCCGACGGCGAGCACGGCGGGGGCCACCCCGGCCAGGGTGGGCGCCTCCCAGTGCGTGGTGTACAGGCGGGTGCCGTCGGCGTCGCGGACGGCGGCCGGCCGGTCGCCGCGCCAGGCGCGCCAGGCCCGGCGCAGCGGCTCCGCCTGCGGGAACGCCGACGGCGAGCGGTGGTAGGAGGCGCCGGCGCAGGCCGGGTCGAACGGCGGGTAGGCCAGCACCTGCGCGGCCAGCGGCAGCCCGCGGTCGCGGGCGGCCAGGGCGGCGACGGCGGCCAGGTTGCCGCCCGCGCTGTCGCCGCCCACCGCGAGCGGCATCCCGGCCGCCTGGCCGTGGGCCCAGGCGAG
>NZ_JBSFGJ010000705.1:0-3087 GCF_053596515.1 Nonomuraea sp. NPDC001684 | reverse complement strand
CAACATCGTGCGGCAGTTCATCGTCAAGAATCCCGACGCCGCCGGACGCGGCACGATCGAGCAGCAGGTGCACCGCCGGCGTGTCACCGGTCACCGACACGAGCTGCCGCCGCCCGCCGAACAGGCCCCACACGCCGATCTTGACGTGGCCCGCCACGCTCAGCCCCTTGCGCGCGCCGCGCGGGACGCGCAGCGGTTCGCCCGCGACCCGCACCTCCCGCACGGACGCGACCGGGCACGCGTACCGGCCGTGACCGGTGAGGAACCGCTCCCAGCGCCCGAACTCGATCGTGACCTGACCCTCGTCCACCCATACCGTTGCCACAGTTCAGCCTTCCTTCAGGGGAAGCAGGACGGTCGCCAGCAAGCGCGGCGTACGCCCCTCTCCCGGCTCGTTCGCCAGCAGAGGGCGCACCAGCTCGGCGAACCCCGTGGCGAAGGCGACGAACTCCTCGTCGTCCAGGTGCAGGACCACCTGCTGGTATCCGGCGCCGTCGGCGGCCAGGTCGACGCGGTCCCGGTCGAGGTAGCGCGCGAACTCCGACAGCAGGCTGCCGGCGAACGCGGTGAACCACCGCGCGTGGTCCTCCGCCGACGCGGCGGCCAGCGCCTCGGGGGACGGCGTCAGGCCGCCCTCGGGCACCGCGTAGACCCGTTCGGTCGCCCCGCCGACCTTGCGCTCCTCGACCACCTCCAGCATCCCGGCCTTGGCCAGCGTCGCGATCTGCCGGTAGAGCGTCGCCTGCGGCACGTCGGGCAGCAGGCCCGCCAGGTCGGAGGGCGTACGGCGGCCCCCGGCGACGGCGCGCAGGATGCGGATGCGCACGGGATGCAGCGCCAGCTCGGCCCAGCGCTCTGTCGAGGTCGTCACGTTTCACACGTTATCACTATCGAGAATGAGAATGACACGGCTGCGGCATTTCCGCATGTCAGTGGCCTTATGGGGGTATGTGACGCCCGAGGGGGACCCGGTGATGGGAGCGACGGTCGGATACCAGGCGGCGTTCGAGGCGCTGCCGTGTCCCTGCATGCTGCTCACCCGGAGTCAGGTCGTGCTCGCCGTCAACGACGCCTACCTGCGGATGACCGGCCAGGACCGGGCGGAGGTCGTCGGCCGCGCCCTGCTCGGCGCGGCCCCCGTGCTGGGCGGCCTGAGCGGGTCGGGGGCGGCGAAGGTGGGCGCCTCGCTGGAGCGGGTGGCCGCCACCGCCGCCGGCGACGTCGTGCCGCTGCTGCGCGACGACTGGGATCCGCCCGGCCGGCGCCACTGGCGGCTGGCGAACGCCCCGGTGCTCGGCCCGTCGGGCGAGGTGACGGAGATCGTCGTCGTCTTCGGGGACGTCACCGGGTCGCTCGAACCCCGGCCCGCCGCCCGCCCCGACGGCCGCGCCTCCGGCCCCCTGAAGCCCGACGCGCTGCTGCACCAGGCCTACCGCCAGGAGCAGCAGAAGGTCTCCATGCTGCACGAGACGATCGAGCACCAGCAGCGGTTCGTCTTCGACGCCGCCCACGACCTGCGCAACCCGATCACCGGCCTGCTGACCGAGTTGGAGGAGGCCCTGTCCGATCCCGGCGCCGACCTCCGCCGGACCCTGCGCAGCCTGCACCGGGACGCCGAGCGGCTCAACGACATCGTCGGCGACCTGCTCGCCCTGGCCCGCCTCTACACCGCCCCGCCGCCCGGCGCCGACCTCGTCGACCTGGCCCGCCTGGTGGTGGAGGAGCTGGACGCGCATCCGCCGAGCGCGTCCGTCCACACCCGGCTGGAGCAGGACGTGGTGGTCCGGGCCTCGCGGGTCCGGCTGGCCCGGCTGCTGTCCAACCTGGTGGCCAACGCCGAACGCCACACCACCAGCAGGATCGAGTTCGTGGTCGCCGCCGCGCCGCCGTACGCCGTCCTGGAGGTCATCGACGACGGGCCCGGCATCCCGCCCGAGGAGCGGGAGCGCATCTTCCACCGGCTGTACCGGCAGGAGCAGGCGCGCTCGCTGGACGCGGGCGGCTCCGGCTTCGGCCTGCCGATCGCCCGCGAGATCGCCCACGCCTACGGAGGCGATCTGTTCGTGGCCGACCACCCGGGTGGCGCCCGCTTCGTCCTGAGGCTCCCGCTGGCGACGTGATCGTCCGCGGGATCGGCGGGCTTATGTCGATGCTCAGCCATAAGTCGTGCGCCATTCGGCGAAGATAGACTTGGGCTCCTCTGAAGTGGCTGCCGTCATCGGCGGAGAGGCTGGTGTTGACTCTGGACACGCTCAACGGCGCGACGGCGGGGGCCGGCGCGCTGCTCTCCCTGCTGCGGGACGGGCCGCCGCGCACCCGGACCGAGCTGGTCCAGCTCACCGGCCTGGCCCGGTCCACCGTGTCCCTGCGCCTCGACGCGCTGCTCCGCCACCGCTGGGTGCTGCCCGCCGACGAGGCCATCTCCTCGGGCGGGCGGCCCGCGGCCATGTTCGCCTTCAACCGCACCGCCCGGCTCGTCCTGGCCGCCGACCTGGGCGTCACGCACGAGCGGGTGGCGATCACCGACCTCGGCGGCACGGTGCTGGCCGAGCGCACCGCCGACGCGCCGATCGACGAGGGCCCCGAGGCGACGCTCGGGCGGCTCGCGCGCACGTTCGCCGACCTGCTCGACGAGAGCGGGCGCGACCTGGCCGACGTGTGCGGGGCGGGCATCGGCCTGCCGGGCCCGGTCGAGTACCCGACGGGGCGCCCGGTCAACCCGCCCCTCATGCCGGGCTGGGACCGTTTCCCGGTGCCCGAGTGGCTGGGGGAGCGGCTGGGCGTGCCGGTCTTCGTGGACAACGACGTCAACATCATGGCGCTCGGCGAGCAGCGCGCCGGGCGGCAGGCGACCGGCCAGCTCGTCTTCGTCAAGATCGGCACCGGCATCGGCTGCGGCGTGATCTCCGACGGCCGCCTCCACCGGGGCGCGCAGGGCGCGGCCGGCGACATCGGCCACATCCGGGTCGCCACCGCCGACGACGGCGTGCTGTGCCACTGCGGCAACGTGGGCTGCCTGGAGGCCCTGGCCGGCGGGGCCGCGCTGGCCGCCCGCATCTCGGCGACCGGCGTGCCCGCCGCGGGCGG
>NZ_JBSFGJ010000704.1:0-3088 GCF_053596515.1 Nonomuraea sp. NPDC001684 | reverse complement strand
CAGCAGTTCCTGCGGGAGAAGAGCGCCGTCGGCCTGGGGGAGTGGAGCATCGGCGCGGCGGGGAGCGGGCTGCGCCGCATCCCCATCGTGGACCCGGTCCCCCTCCTGCCGTGGTGGGTGGTCTGGCACCGCCGCAACCCGCACCCGCTGCTCCGTACGCTGCTCGGCCGGCTCCCACGCGTGCGCCCGCCGGACCCGTCGGACGGGCGACACTGGATCCCCGACGCCGACCGTGTCCTCCCGTAGGGGCGCGCCGGCGTGACCGGCGCGGCCTGACCGGCGGGGTGCGGGCCGTTCACGCGTGCGTCCTTCGTGGCCGGCGGGAGGTGGTGCGGAGCAGGGCGTACCCGATCAGGAGCGAGACGACCAGCAGCACGCCGGCGTCCACGGCGGCGGCCAGCCGGACACCGCTCAGCAGGGCCGGGGCCGCGGCCTGACCGGCGGCCTGGAGCGCCGACACCTGCGCCATGCAGATGGCGCTGAGGATCGGGGTGCCGACGGTGATGCCGATCTGCTGGGCGCTCGTCACCAGCCCGGTCGCGACCCCTTGGGCCGTGTCGGGCAGCCCGGACGTCACGGTGACGCCGTAGGAGACCACGACCGACATGTGGCCCACGGAGGCCAGGCAGATCACGGCCAAGGCCGGCCAGGCACCCTCGGTCACGGTCATCGCGGCGGTGCAGACGCCCTGCAGGGCCAGCCCCGCGACCAGCGTCCGCCCCGCGCCCAGCACCCGGATCACCGAGGAGGAGACCATGCCCGTCACGGCCAGCACGACGCCCTGGCCGCCGAAGAACAGACCTGTCCACAGGGGTGACAGCGCCACGACGTCCTGCAGGTAGAGAGTCAGCAGGAAGATGAACGAGCTCATCATGGAGAAGGTGATCAGGCCGCCCAGGCTGCCGAAGGCGACCGTGGGCCTGCGCAACATCGTCAGCGAGACCAGCGGCTGCGCGGCTCGCGACTCGATGACCACGAACCCGCCCAGCAACAGCACGGCCGCCGCCATGGCCACCACCCTCACCGCTCCCGCCGCCGACAGGGCAAAGATGAGGCAGACCAGGCCGCCGCTGACTGTGGCGGCTCCGGGCAGGTCCAGCCGGGGAGAGCGGGCGCCCCGGCTCTCGCTCAGCAGTCCGGGCGCCGCCACGGCGAGGACGCCGCCCGCGACGGCCAGCAGCGCCATCGTCGAACGCCAACCCAGCGTGTCGGTCATGGTGCCGCCGAGCAGCATGCCGACGGTGAATCCGAGGGAAAGCACCGATCCGCTGGCCCCGAGCGCCCGGTTGCGCTGCGGCCCTTCGGCGAAGGTCGTCGTCAGCAGCGACATGCCGGTGGGAATGACGGCGGCGGCCCCCAGCCCCTGCAGGACCCGCCCCGCGACGAACACCCCCGGGTTCCACGCGAGGGCGGCCACCACGGAGGCCACGGTGAACAGCAGGACGCCGCCCAGGAAGAGCCTGCGCCTGCCGTACAGGTCTGCCATGCGGCCGAACAGCAACAGGCATCCGCCCGAGGGCAGCGCGAAGGCGGTGATCGCCCATTGCAGGTCGGCCTGTTCCATCCCGAGTTCCCTGCCGAGATCGGGCAAGGCCACATTTAGAATCGAAAAATCCAAAGAAATGATGAATTGCGCGGCACACAGGATGGCGAGGATGAGTTTGGCACGCGTGGTGAACCGAGCGCCGTGCTCCCCGGAGGAGGTTCCGGCACCGGCCTCGGCGTCCCTGGACAAGGGGTCGATCGTCATGACGTCCACGCTCGGCCATCTCCGGTCCGCGCGGGGAGAGCGTGGTGACACCGGTGGTGGCACCACCAGTCGAAGCGGTGCGCGGTGAGGTCGGGAGAGGAACGCCGCCGGGACCTGCGTGACTTCCTGGTGAGCAGACGTGCCCGCGTCAGCCCCGCCTCCGCCGGCCTGCCGGCGGGCGGGCGCCGGCGCACGCCGGGGCTGCGCCGTGAGGAGGTCGCGGTGCTGGCCGGGGTGAGCCCGGGTTGGTACCAGTGGCTGGAGCAGGGACGCGACATCAACGTCTCCGCGCAGGTGCTGGACGCGGTGGCGCGGGTCCTGCAACTGGACGAGGTCGAACGGCGGCACCTGTACACGCTGGCCGGGCACAATCCGCCGTCTCCGGCCGGACACCCGCACACCTACTGCGAGGGACTGCAACGACTGATCGAAGCCTGGGACCCCAAGCCGGCGACCATGCTGGACGCCTCCTGGAACCACGTGGCCTGGAACGAGTCGGCCAGGCTCGCGCTGGACGTGGCGCAGGCCGAGCGCAACTGCCTGGTGGGCTTCTTCCACGACCCGCGGTACCGACGCCGGGAGCGGGCCTGGCAGGACCTGGCGCCGACCGTGGTGGCGGCCTTCCGCGCCACGGCGGCTGAGCAACCCCGCGATCACGACATCCACGACGTGGTCCGCGCACTGGACGCGACCAGTCCCGAGTTCGCCCGGCTGTGGGCGCGACAGGACGTCCAGGCCGCAGGAATCTGGATCAACGAGGTCGACCATCCCGTCGTGGGCACGCTGACCTTCGAGAGCAGTCAGATGAGACTGCCCGCCAGGCCCGACCTGACCATGGTGCTGTACAACCCGCTGCCCTGCACCGACACCGCGGACAAACTCGCCTGGCTGCGCTCCGTCACCGCGCCCGTCTGAGACCGGCGGCTGGCCGGCTTGCCGAAACGGGTGGCGATGGCGGTCCCTGACATGACCTCTCGCCTGCGGCCACTGGCCGCGTACCGTGCCGTGGCCAGCGGCCGGCGACTCAGGGAGTGGCACGCCCAGACAACCACCCTGGCCTTCAGCCCCGACAACGGTGGGCTCGCGGCGGGCGCCGGGGACGGCCGCGTCCTGGTGCTGGACGTCCGCGACCCCGCGCATACGAGCACACCGCCGGCGTTCACGGGCCATGGCGCCGAGGTGCTCGCGGTGGCCTTCTCGCCCGGCGGGCGGACCCTGGCCGCGGTGGCCTCCTCCGGGGCCACCCGCCCCCCCAAGCCCCCCCAACCCCCCGGGCCCCGTCGGGGAACGATCAATACGCTCGCGGGAAGCGATAATACAGATTCCACGGGCCCGCCC